>JAQWBL010000065.1 GCA_028706395.1 Bacilli bacterium
ATAATTATATTAACGCTTATGGTTATAGTTTTAAGTTCGGTATTTTCAATATTTGAAATAGAAGCAGAAAAGACTCGAATAATTGATAATGGATTAGAAACAACCTTAGTTACTGTTAATAATGTCCTTACAATTGATGGAATAAAAACAATTATTAGTAATTCAATGGTAAATTTAAATTTATTTGAACCTTTTTTCTTATTAATTATGTCATTAATAGCAATGGGAATAGGGGAAGCGAGTGGTTTATTTCAAATAGTTTTTAAACCATTGAAAAAGATGAAAAAAGAATGGTTAACATTTTTAACTTTACTAATTGGATTAACTTCTTCAATTGTAGGTGAATATAGTTATATAATTTTAATTCCATTAATCGCGTTAATATATCAATATACAAATAAAAAACCCTTTTTAGGAATATTGACAATGTTTATTGGAATAACTGTTGGTTATGGAACTGGAATATTAGCGAGTTATGATGATTATATATTAGGAACAATGACTCAGGCAGCAGCTAATGTTGACTTAGATCAAAATTTTGTCTATAATTTATATTCTAATATTTTTATAATGATTTTCAGTGTTATTGCTTTATTAATATCTGGAATGTTTATCATTAAAAAATTCTTAGAACCTAAAATAGGTAAAAACGAAGTCAAAGAAACAGAATACAAAGAATCAAAAAAAGGACTTTTCTTTACCTTATTAGCGTTTGTATCTTTAATGCTAATTGTAATTTATATGATTATCCCTGGTTTTTATAAATCTGGGCTGTTGTTAACAGAAGGCGATCATTATATAGTAAAATTATTTAAAGATGGTTCGCCATTTAAAGATGGATTTATGTTTGTTTACTTATTTATATTTATGGTTTGTGGATTTATATATGGAAAAATCTCTAAAAATATTGAAAATACTAATCAATACAGTATTGGATTATCGAAAAATTTTGAAAATTTAGGATATTTATTTGTATTATTATTCTTTACAGCTCAATTGATAGGAATTCTTGAATGGACAAATTTAGGTGAAGTAGTTACTATAAATCTATTAAACTTATTGAGTCGTTTTGATTTTTCAGCCATAATATTGATTATAGTAACATTTATTTTAGTAATTATAATGAGTATATTAATGCCTTTTAATACAGTAAAATGGTCTTTGTTATCGCCGGTTTTGGTACCTTTATTTATGCGTGCTAATGTAACACCTAGTTTTACACAATTTGTATTTAGTGCAGCTGATTCTATCGGTAAAGCAATTACTCCTTTCTTCATATATTTTATTATTACTTTAGCATTTCTTGAAAAATATAATACTGATGAAGATAATAAAATAACAATATTTGGGACACTTAAGAAAATAATGCCAACCATTTTAATGTTTGCTGTTGTCTGGTTTGCAATAATAATCGGTTGGTACATAACAGGATTACCTACAGGAATAGGGGTACATCCAACAATGTAGGGGGTTCCCCCTTTTTATAGGAGGTTTTATGGGATTAAAAGCAGGAATAGTAGGTTTACCAAATGTTGGTAAATCAACTTTATTTAATGCAATTACAAAAAAGAATATTTTAGCCGCAAATTACCCTTTTGCAACTATTGATCCAAATATTGGAATGGTAGTTGTTCCGGATAAAAGATTAGAGTATTTAGAACAGTTATATATACCGGAGAAGATGATACCAACAGCGTTTGAATTTATTGATATTGCAGGGTTAGTTAAAGGTGCTTCTGCTGGTGAGGGTTTAGGAAATAAATTTTTATCACACATCAGAGAAGTAGATGCCATTTGTGAAGTTGTTAGATGTTTTAAAGATGATAACATAATTCACGTTGAAAATAGCGTTGATCCTATCAGAGATATTGAAATCATAAATATTGAACTTGTTCTAGCAGATTTAGAAGTAGTTGAAACAAGAATAGGTCGCATTGGTAAAAAAGCCACTATGGCTAAAGATAAAGAAACAATTAAAGAAAATGAGCTTTTATTAAAAATTAAGGCATGTTTAGAACAAAATAAAACACTTAGAAGTTTAGAATTTAATGAAGAAGAGAAAAGTATAATAAAACCATTTAATTTTTTAACTTTAAAACCAATAATTTATATGGCAAATATTTCGGAAAATGATCTTTTAGATGGAAATAATGAATATGTTGATATGGTAATTGAATATGCTAAAAGAGAAAAAAACAAAGTTATTACAGTGTGTGCTAAAATGGAATCTGAAATAGTAGAATTAAATGAAGAAGATAAAATTAAGTTTTTAAATGAAGTTGGTATTGAGGAAAGTGGTTTAGACAAATTGATAAGCGCAACTTATGAATTGCTTGGATTAGAAACTTATTTCACAGTAGGAAAAGATGAAGTTCGTGCTTGGACATATACAAAAGGTATGAAAGCTCCAGAATGTGCTGGAATAATTCATTCGGATTTTGAGAGAGGTTTTATTCGAGCAGAAATCATGAGTTTTGAAGATTTAAAACATTCAGGCGATGAAAAAAAAGTAAGAGAAGCTGGCAAAATGAGACTTGAAGGAAAAGAATATATAATGAAAGACGGGGACATTTGTCATTTTAGATTTAATGTTTAGTGAAGTATGAGAGAATTTTTTGTAG
>JAQWBL010000023.1 GCA_028706395.1 Bacilli bacterium
TTTAAAAATAATTTTTCTTGATTTTCTTTTTGTAAAACATAACTTCCCAGTACAAATCTTCTTTTAATAAATTCAGAAAATCCTTTAGTTCGAGCATCAAACATAATTTCTTCAATATTTTCACCAGTACCTCTAGGTCCAAAATGAATACCTGTCAAGTTGGCATTATTACTAGTAGCTTCGGCACAAGAAATTATCATATATGTTGGATAAATAGCTTTTAATAAATCAATATCAAATGGAACTTCATGAATTTCAAATCCTATTTCACGACATTTATCGATCGTTTCTTGGAATTGATTTAGTGTTTCTTCCATAGTTTTATCATCAACACCTTTATAATAAGAATAATTACATATATCTTTAAAATAAAATAATTTTTTACCAGTAATATCATTATCCAAGGTTTCTGTATAATCTAATTTATCATCTTCAAGAGCAGTCATATCATATCCGTCTGGTCCTTTTAAAATGTTAGTTAGGGTTGCACTATCTTTAACACTTCTAGTGAAATATGCAACATGATCTAGACTTGAAGCAAAAGCAAATAATCCATATCTAGAGATTCGCCCATAAGTTGGTTTAAATCCAACTAAGCCACCATAAGCCGCTGGTTTTCGAACTGAATCACCCGTATCACTTCCCAGGGCAAAAGGAACAATTCCAGAAGCTACAGCTGCTGCACTACCAGATGAAGAACCTCCAATTAATCTTGTTTTATCCCACGGATTTAGGGTTTTACCTAAATGACCAGTAGTGCCTGTTCCTCCCATAGCAAGTTCATCTAAAACTGTTTTACCGACTAACACCGCTCCAGCCTGTTTTAATTTTTTATAAACTGTTGCATCAAATACAGGAATATAATCTTTTAAAATTTCAGAAGAACCAGTAGTAAGAATACCTGATGTTGAATAGTTATCTTTTAATACATAAGGAATTCCACTTATAGAACTTTCATTTTTTTCTATATTAAAATCTTTTACAATAGTTTCAAATATATTATATTTCTCGTGATTTTCAATAGCTTTATCTATTGCTTTTTCAAACAATTCTTTGGGAGTAATTGATTTACTATCTAACTCTCTTCTTAAATCGTCAATTGTCATCTTACAATATTTCATTATTCCACCACCTTTGGAACACGTACTTGATTTTGATAAACGTGATCAGCATTTTCAAGAACTTCGTCAACATCAATTTCTTGTTTTATTTCATCTTTTCGTAATTTAACACAATCAGTAACAATCGGAAACATCATTGGCTCAACTTCACTAATACCAGGAATATTTTCAATTAAACTTAATTGATCTAAAATTACATCAAACTCCTTTTGCAATGTATCATACTCTTCTTCTTTCATTTCAAAAAGTAATTTTTGAGCATATATTTTTAGTTTTTCTTTTTCAATCATAATTTCCTCCTTATAAATAAAAAAACGTCCTTAAAATTTAAGGACGTGATTACGTGGTACCACCTTAGTTTGTAATTAAATAATTACCTCAAGTATTTAACGCATACAGACGATATATTCTACTATTATTTCAAATATACGGCTCCTTAGTGTTCTTCGTATTAGCTATGATGTTGACTCTCACCATTGTCAACTCTCTTTGATCTAGTTCTAATATTACTCTCTAATTCTTCGCCATTAAAAAGGATTATAGCATAAAACATTTTTAGTGTCAAATATTTTTCAATCGATTAATTACAGTTTCTTTACCAAGTAAATAAATTGTGTCTGGTAATTCAGGTCCATGCATCTGCCCACTAACCATAATTCTTATAGGCATATATAACATTTTACCTTTTACTAAAGCCTCTTCTTTTGTTTTATTAATTGCATCAACAATATTTTCAATTGACCAATCATTAATATTATTAATTTGTTTTTTAAACGCCAAAACTACATCTTTAGTTACTGGATCACTCATAAATTCCTTGCATTCATCATCAAGTTCAATATCTTTTTTAAAGAATAAGTCAGTTACTTCAACTATTTCTTTACCATAAGATATATGATTGTGATAAATTGAAACTAAATGATTAATCCATTCATCTGTTTTATCACTTAGATCATAAGCTTCTTTTAAATGTGGTACAGTTATTTTTAATAATTCTTCATTACTTAATTTTTTGATATAATGAGCATTCACCCAGTTCAACTTTTTAACATCATAAACAGCAGGTGATTTATTAATTCTAGCAGGGTCAAAAATTTTAATTAATTCTTCAAGGGTAAAAATTTCATCTGTTGTTTCAGGACTCCATCCTAATAAAGACAAATAATTAACAACCCCTTCTGGTAAATATCCATGATTATATAAATCCATAAAAGATGATGCACCATGGCGTTTACTTAGTTTTTTCATATCAAAATCAACAACCATTGGCAAATGAATATATGTAGGCTTTTCCCAACCAAAGGCATCATATAAATGATTATATTTAGGAGTTGATGTTAAATATTCGTTACCTCTAATAACATGACTTATTTCCATTAAATGATCATCAACCACATTAGCAAAATTATATGTTGGGAAACCATCTGATTTAAGTAATATTTGGTCTTCTAATAATTTGTTTTCAAAAGTCATTTCACCGTATACAACATCATGATAAACACTTAATCCTGTTTTAGGCATCTTTTGACGAATAACATATTTCTCCCCGTTATTTACTTTTTCCTCAATTTCTTCTTTAGTATATTTTTTACAATGACCATCATATAAAAATGGAACTTTATTAATTTCTGATATTTTTCTAATTTCTTCTAAACGTTCTTCGGTACAAAAGCAATAATAAGCTTCTCCCATTTCAACTAATTGTTCTGCATATTTCTTATAAAGTGGTAAACGTTCACTTTGGGTATATGGTCCATAGTTTCCACCGTTCATTGGACCTTCATCAGGAATTAAACCGCACAAATTACAAGTGTTATAAATAAATTCAACAGCACCTTCAACTTGTCTAGTTTGATCAGTATCTTCTATTCTAAGAAGAAAATCTCCACCATAATGTTTGGCTACTAGGTAGGCAAATATCGCACTTCTCAAATTACCAACATGCATATAGCCGGTTGGTGACGGTGCGAATCTTGTTCTTACTCTTTTCACAATATCTCTCCTAATCTTCATCTAAACTAAGGACTGATAAGAAAGCTTCTTGAGGTATTTCAACACTACCAACCATCTTCATACGTTTCTTACCTTCCTTTTGTTTTTCTAATAATTTACGTTTACGGGATACGTCTCCCCCGTAACATTTCGCTAATACGTTTTTACGCATAGCCTTTATATCAGCTCTTGCAATCGCCTTACTACCAATAACAGCTTGAATTGGAACTTCAAATTGTTGTCTTGGAATAATTTTTCTTAAATTTTCAACAATAGCTTTTCCTCTTTTATATGCAAAATCTCTATGAACTATAACACTTAAAGCATCCACAGCTTCATTATTAAGTAGTATGTCCAGTTTGACCAAATTACTACTTTTATAACCAATTACTTCATAATCAAATGAGGCATATCCTTTAGTTGTAGATTTCAATATTTCAAAAAAATCATAAACTATTTCTGATAAAGGAATCTCATAATGAATATTAACACGAGTTTGATCAACATATTCCATAGATACTTAATTACCACGCTTATTTTGACACAATTCCATAATCGCACCAATATACTCACTTGGAACAAAGATATTTGTTCGTATATATGGTTCCTTTATATCTTCAATTTTAACTCGATCAGGCATTTTAGATGGACTATCGATCATAATTGTTGTACCATCAGTCTTTTTAATTTCATAAATTACTGATGGTGAAGTAGCGATTAGGTCAATGTTAAACTCCCGCTCAATTCGCTCTTCAATTATTTCCATATGCAATAATCCTAAAAATCCACAACGGAACCCAAAACCTAAAGCTTTAGAAGTCTCTGGTTCAAACTCTAGAGCTGCATCATTTAACTTTAATTTTTCAAGGGCCTCCCGTAATTCTGTATATTTTGAAGTCTCGATTGGATATATTCCACAGAAAACCATCGGTTTCATTGGCTTATATCCAGGTAATGGAGTATCACTTGGATTATCAAGTAAAGTTAGCGTATCTCCAACCTTAATATCTTCAATACTTTTTATACTCGCACTTAAAAACCCAACTTCACCGGCTACCAATTCATCTTTATTAACAATAAACGGACTATAAACACCAAGTGAAACTATTTTATAATAATTCCCATTAGCCATCATTAATATAGTATCTCCAACTTTGCTTTTTCCATTAATAACTCTAATAAGAGGAACAACACCTTTATATGAATCATAATAACTATCAAAGACTAACGCTTGAACGGGAGCATTGATTTCACCAGTTGGACTAGGAACACGTTCTATAACTGCCTCTACTAATTCCTTAATTCCAATTCCCTCTTTAGCACTTACTAATAATATTTCTTCTTCACTAAACCCTAGCATATCAATTAATTCTTGTTTTACTCGCTCTGGTTCAGCATTTGGTAAATCAATTTTATTAATAACGGGAATAATCGTTAAATTATTATTTAAAGCAAGATAAAGATTAGCAAGAGTTTGAGCTTCAATTCCTTGTGCAGCATCAACAACTAGTATTGCACCTTCACAAGCCGCTAAACTTCTTGATACCTCGTAGCTAAAATCAACATGCCCTGGAGTATCAATCAAATGAAGAACATAATCTTCATTGCGATAATTATACTTAAGTTGAACAGCATTTAATTTAATTGTAATACCACGTTCTTGTTCTATATCCATATTATCAAGTAATTGAGCGTGTTTATCACGATCAGTTACAGCATTAGTAACTTCTAAAATGCGATCTGCTAAAGTACTTTTACCATGATCAATATGAGCGATAATAGAAAAATTTCTAATATTTTTCCCTGCCACCATGTTCTCACCTTCTTCTATTATAACAAATTTTAATATATTTTATATATTCAACTACTATTTTTTAAAAATAAAGATTTTACTAAAAAAGTAATTGGCAATTACCACTGCTACTTGAACTACTATTTTAGCAATTAAATCATCAATATGCAACAATTCAACAAACAAAATCATTAACATAACATCCATACCAAGTGATAATAATCGATACTTGATAAATTGATAAGATTCTTTTAATACCGCTATTTTATCTTTAAAATTAGTTTTAAAAACAAAAATTTTGTTGACAAAATACGCAAATACAACAGCTAAAACAAATGATAACACACTACTTATTATATAGTTAATATTCATTAATTTAGCAAATACCGCATATGAACTGATGCTGACAACAGTTGTTAAACCACCAGCAATTAAATAATTAATTATTTCTTCATACTTATTATAAATATTAATAAAAAATCCAATAATTTGTTTTTCAAATCTCATATAAACAATAAACATTATTAAAGTAATAAATGATATTAATGCTCCAAGTTTTAAATATGGAGGAGTAAAATTAAATTCAATTTCATGGGTTCCCTTTTCAAGATTAAGAGCAATAAAGGAATCAAAAACACTGTAATAATCTACGCTTTTTCCATCAACCGAAATTGTCCAACCCTTTTCATAAGGAATAGATGTAAATAAGACAGTTTTCTCATCATCAACATTTATATTACCCTTAATATATGATTTATTTCTCTCAACTATTTCTAATTGATTTTTCTTCAATTCATTAAGTGCTTCAATTATTAGATCATCTTCAAAATAATAAACTGATGGCATAAAAACAAAATCACTTTTAAAAGTAGATTCAACTCTCAGCTTTAATATTTCACCGTTATGTTTGTTTTCAACTTTAAAAATACCACTACTATAATAATCATTTATTTTCACAAGTTCATCATTTACGTAAATTTTAACAAAGTCTTCTTGTTTCATAATAACAAAAGGAATATTTAAATAAAGATCTTTATTATTATCAACAATAACATCAAAATTAAAATCATCCTTTTTTAAAACTTTAAAAGGCTTTACAAAATCATTATCCGTATTCATCATCGTTTTCAAGAAATAATTTTGAACTTCAAAAACATTAGTTATTTTCCTAGCAGCAAACTCATTAATAAAATTATTTATCTCATCATTGACCATAAAACCAATTGATAAAGCATGAGGATTTTCATAGACTTTTATTTCATCCATAAATAAATTAAATAAAAGACCACTATATTTAGAATATTCAAAAGTACCAATTTGATTGTAGCCTAGACCATCGCGATTAGTCATTAAATATTTTATACCAAACAGTGAATCAGTAATTGGTCCCATATTTAAATTATATTGCACAGACGAAGTACTTGATCGATGTCCAATGTTTCCAAATATTTTTTCATACTCATCACTTATTGTTGATAAAAATATCGATACTCCCTCATAATCCATTAACATCGAATCAATTCGACTAAATTTAATATCCTTTTCAACCCGATAAAATTCATTATCAGGAGCTTTAACTTTCTCAATCTCTTTACCAATTGTTTCTAATGACACATTATACTCTTCTTTATAATCAAACTTATATTTATAAATTGATATATAAAAATTCATAAACAACTCAGATAAAACTAAAACCATTAGTAACAGTTTAAATGTTTTTTGAGATTCTTTATTAGATACATGATAAATCTTAAAAATTAATAAATATAAAATTAGTAAACCAACTGATAAATATACCATCCACATATTTAAAAAGATATAATCTTTTATAATAGCAACCGTTGATAAAATAATATATCCTGATAGAAATATTAAATAATGCTTTATATCAATATTCTTTAATTTATAAAATGAGTCACAAGCAAGCGTAATTAAAAACAAGGATATAATAAATGAATATCTAAATTCAAAACTATTAGTATAACTAAACCCATGCCAAAAGTAATCAATTGGTTTTATAAATAGTCCTGAAAATAATATTAATAACAATATTCCATTTACTATTCTTTCTTTTTTATTTATTTTATTATTTACAAAATAAAAATAGACTAAAGGTAATATTATTAAACCTGAATAAAGGGCAGCAGATTCACCGTTTAAAATATTTTGTTCATTTTGAGCACCTATAAAAAACCTGGAAAATGTTTCTAAAAAATTAGTTACAAATATTCCAACTTGATTAGTATAACTACCTACTCGTTCAACATTAGCGGATAATTCATAAACAGAGGGTAACAATAAAACCGAAGTCATTATCCCCGCCAAAACTGAAGCAATTCCAAATTTTATAATAGCTGCAAGTATTTTATCTTTATCTTTATTAAAATTAAATTTAAAGATTGACTGTTGAATAAAATATAGACAAGCCATCACACATAACATATATCCCGTATAATAATTAGTAAGAATAGACATAAATAGGAAAATACAATACATCAAAGAACTTTTACCCTTTATAATTTTATCTATTCCCATTAAGATTAATGGTGCGAAATAAAGAGCATCCAGCCACATAATATTAAAAAAATAAACTACCATGTAACCCATTAAAGCATAGCAACTTGAAAATATGAACAACGTATTTTTATGATTATATTTACTTTTTAAGTATGTATACATAGTGAAACCAGATAATCCGATTTTTAAAGAAATAATTAAAAGCATTCCTATAACTAAAGTTTCATTTGAAAAAAGAATAATTAATAAATTTAAAGGACTTGCCAGGTAATAAGCAAAAGTTCCAAGCATATTACCACCCATTCCTTTAGAAAAAGAATAGAATAGAGAAACGCTTCCAGAAAGTAAATTTTTTAAATAAGAAAATAACGAAATATATTGGGCTTTAGAATCACTAATTAAAAAATTGCTTGTTCCACCTAAAAAAATATTAGCCGTTGAACATACCATAATAAATATTAAAAATGGTATAAAAAAAGCTATAATATATTGTTTATTTTTTTTCATCTTACTACCTCACTCACTCACTCTATTATACCTTATTTTATAAGAAAAATATATATACATACACAAAAAAAGAACAACGTTAATTGTTCTTCTTTATTTTTAGTTATTAGTCAACTAGTGAAACTGTACCATCGTCGTTAACTGTGAATACATAGTCACCAAATTGTAACATACCACTTACAACTGTACCATTGCTAATGCTAATATTAACACTTTCAGGTGCTTGTCCACGAAGTGGAATTAATGCTGGATCAACAATAGTTACATTCATAAGTCTGTCTGAATGTTCAGTTACTTCTCTTGCCATAGCTTCTTTTTCAATAGCATTGATGTATCCCATTGCACTACTTCTAGCAGCACCTTTTCTAGCATCACCAATGATATTTAAAATAGATGGTGTAGCAATTAACATGATAATCGCTAAGATTACGATAACTGCTAACAATTCGACAAGTGTAAAACCTTTTTTGTTTAACTTCATTCCATTTCCTCCTTTATTTTACATATTTAATATACCACACATTTAATATAATAGTCAACTAATATTTACACATTATGACAATAATTTAATTAAATAGGTCAATAATATTATTAACAATATTAATAACTAATATACCATTTAGTGCGAAATTCCTATTTAGTAGCCTTTTTTGTTGTTTTTACTTTATCTTCTTTGTTCAAAAAATACATAAAAGCACCAATTATAAGGATATTTCCCGTTGAGTTTATTAAAACCTTTGTTTGATTACGTTTTTCTCTTTCAATATTTAAATCATTAGATTCATGTTGTCTTTTACATTCTTCATCAGTAGTTGATTTACAATATTTTATTTTGTATTCTTCATAAGTATATTGATAATTATCAAAAAATAAATTAATGACACTGTTATAAGAAATTACAACAGCAATAATAATCCATACGACTAAAATTAAATTCATAATTCTTTTAATTAAATCAGTATTTTTATTAAACAATTCGAAAACCTCCTATTTTTTTTCTTTATTTAGTAAATAGATACCTAAAGTTACAATGACAATATTTCCAAATGAAGTAAAAATACTTTTTTGTTGTCTTCTTTCAAGATCACGATTATAAAGTTTTTCATTTTCATATTGGTCAAGACAGTTTTTGGCTAAATCAGTTTCTTCGTTGACTTTACCACAATTAATTAATTCATATTCGTTGTATTCCATTAATGGCTCTGGCATTAAAATATCAACAACAGCTATATGAAAAAAAGTTATTGCAGATATTAACCATACAAGTAATACTAAATTAGTTAATTTTAAGATCCAATCTTTTTTACTATCAAATAATCTCATATTCCCTCCTTATTATAACCATTATACCATATATCAAATTAATTGTTTCTTATTTTTTCATCAATTATTTTTAAAGAAGTTATTTCCTCTTCAAGCCTTTTTTTCTCTTCTAAAACAATGTTTTCAGGGGCTTTATTAATATATCCAGAATTTGATAAAAGCTTTTTGCGTCGTTCAATAGATATCATTATCTTTTGTTGTTCTTGCTTTAATGTTTCAATATCTACTTCACTAACTAAACCAATATATCCTAAAGTTATATCTCCATAAGTAAAAGGAATCGTTATAGATGTCATATTTTCCTCTAATTCACTGACAATATGACATTTTAATAATTTATTGAAAATATCTTTATTATCATTTATTAAAAATTGATGATCATCATTTAGGTTATTAATTAAGTAAAAGTTAGAACCCATATTTTTTTCGTTTTTAACATTTCTTATTTTAGTAATAATCTCAATAATTTTATTTATATTATTAACATCATCCATAAATACATACTCTTTATTATATTTTGGATAATCACTTATCATTATTGAATCAAAATCACGAGGAAGTTTTTGATATATTTCTTCTGTAACATATGGCATAAATGGATGTAACATTTTTAAAATATTTTTTAAAACTAATAACAATACAGACTTGGTTTGATCATTCATATTTGTTTTAGATAATTCAATATACCAATCACAAAAATCATTCCAAATAAAACTATATAATTCTTGACCAACAACATTGAATTCATATTTTTCCATATGTTTTCTAACAACTTTTATTAAATCATTTTGTTTATTTAATATCCATTTATCACTACTTGATAATTTCTTAATATTTATTTTAGTTTCTTCATAATTTTCTAAATTAAGCATAACAAATCTAGAAGCATTCCATAGTTTGTTGATAAAATTCCAAGTAGATTTAACTTTTTCCTCATCAAATCTTAAATCTTGACCCGGTGAAGATGTTGTTGATAAGAAAAATCTTAAGGCATCGGTCCCATAACTATCAATAACATCCATAGGATCAACACCATTGCCTAATGATTTACTCATTTTTCGACCAATTTTATCCCTAATTAATCCATGAATTAAGCAATCTTTAAAAGGTCTCTCATCAAGAAATTCCAAACCTTGAAAAACCATACGACATACCCAAAAAGGAATAATATCATAACCAGTAACTAACACATCATTTGGATAATATCTTTCTAACATTTTGGTATCATTTGGCCATCCTAGTGTACTAAAAGGCCATAAAGCACTACTAAACCAAGTATCTAGAACATCATTATCTTGAATCCATCCTTCACCTTCAGGTGCTTCATAACCAACATATACTTCATCATCTTTATACCAAGCTGGAATTCGATGTCCCCACCACAGTTGTCTTGAAATACACCAGTCATAAGTTATTTCCATCCAATGTGTTAATATTTTTTCAAAACGCGAAGGCACAAAATTTACTTTTGAATCTTTTCCCTTTTGATTTTCTAAAACTTTATCAGCAAGTGGTCGCATTTTAACAAACCATTGTTTTGATAAATATGGTTCAACAATTGCATCACTACGTTCAGAATGTC
>JAQWBL010000066.1 GCA_028706395.1 Bacilli bacterium
CTTAGCAATATCTACATAACAAAACATTCTAATTAACTTAATTGTTTTATCACTAACTATTTTATCATTTTTTAAACAACTATTACAAATATAGCCTCCACGATGAGCTGATAAAGTAGCAATTGAAGTAGTACTTCCACAAATACTACATCTATCTATAATTGGCATAACACCTAGAAAATCTAAATATTGTAATTCAATAATATTTGTTACAACTAACGGATCAAAACCTTCATCTATTTTTAATAATCCATTAATTAATAAGTCATATATATCAGCACTATTATTTTGTCTAATAACTTGTTCTGATAAATCCAACAAAAAACTAGCATAACTTATTTTTTCTATATCTGTTTTAATATTCTTAAAGTTATTTATAATATCAACACAAGATAACATAGATAATTTATCTTGTTTGTAATAAATATGAAAGTAACCATATGTGAGTTTCCCAGTTACACTTCGTAAAGAACTTTTCATTGTTTTGCAGCCTTTAGCTATCATTCCAATAATGCCATATTCTTTAGTTATGACATTAATTATTTTACTTGTCTCACCATAATCGCGTTCACTTATAATGATACCTTCTACTTTTTCAATCATAAATCCTCTAATCTATTTGTTCAAAGCGATATACTTGTTTAACATCTGGATATTTATCTTTATCGACCAATGATATAAAAACCTCATAATCTCTTACCCATATTTTATGCTCATCATATAGAGCTTGATACACAACAAGTTTTCTTTCTGGTGATTCACAGTCATACGCAATCATCAAAACAGTATATTCTTTACCTTTAAAGTGACGATACTTTTTACCTGGCACTACTTCATTCATTTACTTCCTCTTTTCTAATTCTTTATATTTTAAATAATATTCTACCTTTCCGGTATTGACAAACAAATCCCATAATAATTTTTTTTTCATAAAAACCACCTTTCTAATTTATAGTGGTTTCATTTTTTTTGAATTATTCAATTTCCTTATAACCAAATTCTGACAAATATTTTTCTTTATCACGCCATTTTTTAATTACTTTTACAAATAATTCTAAATATACCTTTGAATCTAATAATTCTTCTATGTCTTTCCTAGCATCAATACCAATTTGTTTAACCTTTTTTCCGCCTGCTCCAACAATAATCTTCTTAAGAGCATCTCGATCAACAATAATTACAACATTGATATTATAACTATTCTTATTTTTTTCAATATTCTCAGTTACACAAGTAACAGAATGAGGTACTTCATCATCTGTTAATCTGAAAACTTTTTCTCTAACTATTTCAGATATAACAAAATCTAATGGTTTATTAGTAATTTGATCATCTTCATAATATTTTACTGTTTGATTTAAATGTTTTTTTAAAACATTCACTAATGTTTTAACATTATCTTTTTTTAACGCTGATACAGGAACTATTTCAGCAAAATTATATAAATCTTTATATGAATTTATTTTTAACATAATTTTTTCGCGATTCAACTTATCTATTTTATTAATAACTAAAATAACAGGTTTATCAATTTCTTTTAATTTTTCTATTACATATTTATCGCCCGGGCCTAAAGATTCACTCCCATCAACCATCATCACAATGACATCGACATCGTTAATTGAATAATATGCCTGTTTATTTAAGTATTTACCTAATTTATGATTTGGTTTATGAATTCCAGGAGTGTCTACAAAAACAATTTGAGTTTCATCATCGTTGTATATTCCTTGAATTATATTTCTAGTAGTTTGTGGCTTATCAGAAGTAATAGCTACCTTTTTACCAATAATATTATTTAAAAGAGTACTTTTACCTACGTTAGGTCTACCTATTAAACCAACAAATCCTGATTTCATTTCAAATCCTCAGCATTAAATGGATGAGGACATAACTCTCTTATTGTATAACTTTTTGTTTCACCATTTTTTCTTACACTTACTACTTCATCATCTAAATCAAAGAATTCTAAAATTACTTGACGACAAGCAAAACAAGGAGTACCAAATTCTCCACTATCTAACATAACATATACTCTTTTGAAATCACCTTTTTTATAACCCGCACTAACAGCACTAGCAATTGCATTTCTCTCAGCGCAAATGCTTGTCCCATTAGCATTTTCCACATTAACACCATTAAATATACTACCATCTTTCATTTCAACAATAGCAGAAACCGGAAATTTATAGTACGGACTATATGAATTTTTAAGTAATTCTTGTAATTTTTCTTTCATAGTTCCTCCTTATATAAGTTCTAATATTTTAGGTAAAAAGATAATTAAACCTGTAACAAAGGCTACAGTAGCAAACACTAATACAGCAGCCGAAGAAGAATCTTTTGCTATTTTGGCAAATGGATGCTCTTTAGTAGTTGCTAAATCAACCACTGCTTCAATTGCGGTATTAATTAGTTCAGTAGCGGCTACTAATCCAATCATAATAATAATTGTAACCCATTCAAATTTTGATATTTCAAGTAATAGACCTGCAAAAACACATAACAATCCTGCACAAAATATAACTATCATATTTTGTTCATATTTAAGAG
>JAQWBL010000067.1 GCA_028706395.1 Bacilli bacterium
TAAATTAGAAAAAACAATAAAAAATGGTAGAGTTAATAAACCTATACAAATTGGTGTTATAGGTAAAGGTGGCCAAGGAAATAGAATATATCATGAGAATGGTATTGGAATTACACTTTCGGCTTCCAGTGGAGGAGCCGCTTCTAAAACAGGTGCTTATTATATTAATGGTAAAGTAAGAAAATTAAGTCCTAGAGAAGCCGCGAGATTACAAGGCTTTCCAGAAGATTTTATTATTATCGATAATGATAGTCAATCTTTAAAGCAATTTGGTAATAGTGTTCCAATCAATTTATTAAAAGAAGTATTCAATGGATTAAAAGATATTTAGGAGATTTAGTATGAAAAAATGGGAAGATTTTGAAAGTGAAATGAAAGATTATTTACAAGAAATGTTAAAGAAATATGATGTTTTAGTAAAACAGTTTGGGAATGCTGATAGCACTATTCCAGATATTGAAATTACAATAAATAGTAATAATAAAAAGTTTTATGTTGAAACAAAAATGCCTTCTTCACAAACATCTCAATTTGTTGTTGAAATAAAAGATAATAAATTTATATATGGCAAGAAAAATAAGTTTGAGGCTAATCAATATTCTGATGAAATAATCAAAATACTTAATGATAATTATCAATTATATAAGAATGTTGCACAATCTGGAATGAATATTCCTGTGCCTGAAACAATAGTTTTTGGATGGATTGCATCAAATATGAAAAATAAAAATGTAGAGTTTATCATATCTGTTGATGAATCTGGAGATAAAATGGTATTCAGTTTAGAACAATTTAACGAAATTTTTAATATAAAAACAACCCTTAGGAGAAAGAAAAGTGGGAGTCAAAATCTACCAAAAATATATTATGAAGATTTTGAAAAGCACTTAAACTTAAAATTTAAAGGGCATAAATATGAGTTATATTCTGAAAAAGATAAATTATATATTAATCTTCCTTTAGAATTATCAAAATCAGAATGTTATATTGATAGCGATGTTTTACCAAAAGGAAAAAGATACTTTTTATCTAATAAAGGAAATAATAAATACGTGGTAAAAATAACATCGGCAACTAATAATCCTAATATTATTTTTGAGCTTAGTTTGAAAGACAACATTGATTTTGATATGTTTACTATACAATGTTTAATTGAATATATTACTAACAACAAATAAGATGATTTGAGTTGTAACTCAAAATCATCCTTTTCTTTTTCTAAATCATCATAATCTAATATATTATTATAAGTATCTGTACTAATAATTTTGTAGTCATGTATAACATCTAAGATTTCAATATATAAATCTTCCTTATCATTTCTTTATCTTTTTTGTTATAGAATAAGAATTACCAAATCTAGATTTCTTTAAAGTAGAGAATCTATTTTTTTATATCATGCGATTCAGTTTCTAGTTCAAGAGAGTTTTGATTAATCGATTCAATATTCTTTTTAATTAGTTGTTTTGTTTCTTGATAATTTGTCATGTCTGATACATGAATATCTATGTTTCGACCTTTAAGTTTTTGTTTTAAAGCTAACATAGTAGTCATTTTCTTATTTCTAGTGTCTTTTTTAAGTCTTTTAAACTCAGATCTATGATTTCCTTTTTCAGCACCAATTCTTTCATCAGTGTAGTAATCCCAAATTTCATAACCTTTGGTTTTACAATAATCTTCGGTGCTGACTTTTATATAAAGTCTTACGACTCACTAATATTAACATGTTTTTATAAATCTTCTACATAAACATTTCGACCATGATTAAATTCAAGAAATGTAGTACCCTTGATTATTATCTTATTTTGTTCTATATAATTTATATTTTTCTTTTCAACCTTACGAATAGAACCGTTGATAAAAGTTGGCTTAACATGATAAAAATTATAAATAAACTGGATTCTTGTTTTAAGTTCTTCATCAATAGATACTTCTTTAGTAGTAACGCCTACCATAATTCACCATCCTTTCTTTTATATGATGATTTATAAACACAAAAAAATCTATCGAAAGATAGATTTTTATATCAAACTCGGATTGTTCCGAACAGATTCTTCAAATGGAGCAAGTGACCACGACTTTTTGATAACATTAAAATTTTTAGTTGATACTCTTGATTATATAATAATTAGAACCAATTTTTGAAATCTATATAATGATTTATGGAAATTGAGTAATATACTAATCCTATTAATTCTGCAACTGGGGAGATTTGAAGAATGTTTAAATCTAAATCATCAAAAACGTAAAATATTTTTTTGTACCTAATATCTAAAGATTCTATATATTCTTTAAGACCAATTCTATTACCATTATTACTAATAAAAATTTTTTCATTTAATTTTGCAATTCTTCCGTCATTATTTTTTTCAATCGTGAACATATTTGGATAGTTTTTGATTAACACTTCATCTAGATTATCTCCTAATAGAAATGTTCCGATGCCATAGTTTGATAAATATTTAATATCATTTTTAGTAATATCTTGCCCTTCAATAAGGGATAATATTTGATCGAAAACTACTCTAAAATTTTCTTCGTCTC
>JAQWBL010000068.1 GCA_028706395.1 Bacilli bacterium
GAATACTAGTGGTAATAATAGTTATGATTATGGTTATTGTTTAAAACCTTTTAATAGAAATGATATTAGATTATTAACCAATATAGAAGCAACTTCAACTAATAATAAAAAGGTGTATATTGGTGAAAACGAATATTCAATTGATCAAAGTGCAACTGATTTTACTAATTGGCATGTAATTGATTTTTATTTAATAAATACAGGTGATGTTGAGATATCAAATTTAAAATTAAAATTTAATGATGGTGCTATATTTAGTGTTGAAAATGCTGTTAGTAATAATTATATTGAACCACTAGTAATCGCTTCTAACTATTTAGTTGAATCCCCATTTTCGAATAATACTTTTCCTAATCCTGCTATGTTATTAAAAACTAATGGTAATCCTGGGATTGCTTCATATCCATCGATGTACTTACTGTTAAAACCTAAAAAACAACTAACAAGCATTATTTTTACTTGTTCTAAAAACATACATGCTAGTGTTGGATTTAATATTATGGAACTTCGTAATTTTGATATATCAATAACACCAACTGAATAACAATTAAGAAAAAGATATGATAAAGTCATATCTTTTTGAGGTAAAAATTGGCAACGAATATATTACAAAATTTATTGAATAACTAAAAAAGATATGTTAAAATCGCATAATACAATGATAATATGGAAAGATAATTGTAGGTGATTTAATGAAAAAAGGATTTACATTAATAGAGTTATTAGCGGTCATAGTAATTTTAGCAATTATTGCATTAATTGCTGTTCCTTTAATAACAGACTTTATAACCAAATCTAGATATGGTGCTTTTGGAGTAAGCAAAAAAAATATAGAAAGAGCAGCTGAACTCTATTACGCTAGAAATGCCGCTAGTGTTACATGGGATAATGATGTGAGTTATGTAACAATAGGAACCCTAAAAGCTAAGAAGTTTTTAAGTAATAATACGATCAATAATTTAAATAGTAAAGATATAAGTGATGATACTAAAGTATTACTTTATCGTGAAGGAAGAAAAATATCATATGCACTACAATTATATGATGAGCAATTTTTTGATTGGTATCAAAAGGAAATGATCAAAGCCGTAAGTAAAGATAACTCTAATTTACCTAATATCGTAGGAGATATTAAAACAATTGATTTAGATAGCCTTATTGATAAAGAATTAGTAGATGAATTGAGATTACCTTTAGAACTAGAAAATAGATGTGTTGGTTATGTTGAAATAGAAAAAATAACTACAAAAGATTATGAATATAATGCCTATGTCGATTGCTTGCAAAATGCAAGTACATTTGCAAGTCATTATGTAAGTTATGGTGGAAAATACTTAGATGAATTTTTTAATGTAAAAGAAACAAGTGATGGTGGATATATAGCAGTAGGCCGAAGTAATTCTGAGGTTATTCCTAAGTATGGAACCGATAATAATGGTTTGTATGATGCAATTATTGTTAAATTCGATTCTAATGGTAATGTTGCATGGAGTGACAATTTTGGTGGAACTGATAACGAATTATTTAGAGCAGTCGTTGAAACAAGCGATGGATATATCGCAGTTGGTTCTACTGCTAGTGATGACATTGATATAACTGACTTTAAAGGTGGAAGTACTGATGGTTTAATCGTTAAATATAATAAACAAGGTCAAGTGGTTAAAGGTCGAAGTTTTGGAACAAGCCATAGTTATGAACACTTTATGGGAATCGATGTTTCAGGTTCTTCGGTTGTTGTTTTTGCTAGAATTGGAAATAAAAATGATGGTGATATGCTAGATGTTGAAGGTTTAGTTCGTGGACTAGAAGGAGTAGTCATAAAATTTAATTTAAATTTAGATGTTGAATCATTTGGCTTTTTCACAGGTTACAATAATGAAGAGTTTAATAACGGGATTGTTACAAGTGATTCTAATCATATAGTAGTTGGTTTTTCAACTTCACGTGATTATGATATGGAAGGTATTGGATATACTACTGAAAATTTTCAAGAAGAAGCAATCATTGTTAAAATGAGTAATACAGGTAGTATAATTGCAAAAAATTCTATTAGGGGTAGTAATCAAGATTATTTTTATGATGTTGTAGAAGTAACCGATGGATATATTGCAGTAGGATATAGTAAGTCAAACGATCAAGATATAACGGGATTGAGTAAAGCAAATAATGGATATTATGATGCTATAATCGTTAAATTTGATAAAATTTTAGAAAACATAATCTGGAAAAAAAGTTTTGGTGGAAGTAATGATGATGGATTTTATTCAATAGAAAAGGTTAACAATAATGAAATAATGGTCGTCGGATATAGTAAATCAGATGATATGGATATGAATGGAATTGCAAAATCAAGTGATGGATATAGTAATGCTATAGTCGTAAAATATAGTATTACTAATGGTGATATTATTTCTAAAAAAGCGTTTGGTGGAACTAACAGTGAAATATTTAGTAAAGTAATAAGAACAACAGGCAATCAATATATTATTGCTGGTAGTAGTTATTCTAAAGAGATGGATTTAAAAAACTTTAATAAAGGT
>JAQWBL010000069.1 GCA_028706395.1 Bacilli bacterium
CAAAGCTTCATAGCCTTGCTTTGCTAAAACGACTTCATATCCCCATTTTTCCAAATATTCTTTCAGCGAAGTCCTAGTTTCTAAATGACTATCAACTACCAGTATTTTCATTGTAATCCCCCCATTAATAACCCGGTAGTGTAAAGTTTATCACTACCTTTTTTATTTAATTACACTGTTTTAAGGGTTTATTCATCGTTTTTTCAATAAAAAAACAATGACCCCCTCTTTTTTGAAGTATAATTGAATTATCATAAACAAAATACCAACAAAAGAAGGAGAATCATTGTTATGTCAATTATACTTCATTTACTATCATTAATTCAAGAACAACAAAAACAAATTATTTGGTTGCTCTCTTTTATTCGTAAATTTATCTCTCTTAAACAATATGTTTTCGAAGATTCTAAATCTCCTGAATACCAAAAGTTTAAAGTTGATAAACCACCAATAATTATAAAACATGAAATATTTGATTATAAAAACTTAATCAAATATTTTAAAAACCGTTATGGTAAATTAATTAAACCTATTAAAATTAGAAACAACGCTATTAGTAATGTTCCTAAAAGTGCTATATGTCCACGTTGCAAAGCTCCTTATAATTATCTTTACGACAATAATGGTGGTAAAGGTCAGTATAAATGTTCTGTTTGTTCTTGTGTTTTTAAGACTGGTAGACACTTTGAGAAACCAACGTTATTTCGTTGTCCTTACTGTGGTAAAGAGTTAGCTGTTGTAAAAAACAGGAAAGTATTTCGCGTTCATAAATGTAAAAATCCTGATTGCCAATATTATCAAAATAATTTAAAGAAAATACCTACTAATTTAACTCTAGAAGAACGTTTTAAGTATAAACTTCATTACATTTATCGTGAATTTACTATTGATTTTTTCAAAATGAATTTATACCCTGTTTCGAAAAGAGCAACTTCTTTTAGTTTTAAGAAATTTAATCCTCATATTTTAGGTTTAGTTCTTACTTATAAGGTTAATTTAAAACTTTCTACGAGACAAACAGCTAACGCCTTAAGAGAAGTTCATGGTATAAATATTTCTCATACTACTGTTGCTAATTATGCGATGACAGCTGCTGCTGTCATAAAACCATTTGTAGATTCATTTGATTATAAACCATCTAGTGTGCTTTCAGCAGATGAAACCTATATTAAAAAGCTTGGTGTTAAACATTATGTTTGGTTCATTATGGATGCTTGTAAAAAAAGTATCCTTGGCTATCAAGTTTCTCATACTAGATCTGTAGGTCCATGTATTTTAGCAATGCGTATGGCCTTCGAAAAGCTAAAAATTTTACCTTCTAAAGCTCTTAAATTTATTGCAGATGGTTATAGTGCCTACCCATTAGCTGCTCAAAAATATAATTTAGAAACTGGCTCAAACCTTGAAATAACTCAGGTTATCGGTTTAAACAACGTAGACGCTGTATCAACAGAATATCGTTGGGTAAAACAAATAGTAGAACGTCTAAATCGCACTTTCAAATCATCTTATCGTAATACTAACGGCTATAATAGCAGTGATGGTGCGCTTTATGGTGTTTCGCTTTGGGTTGCTTATTACAACTTCTTACGACCTCATCCATACAACTACTGGCGTCCTTTAAATACAGTTGATGCACTAAATAATGCAGAACTAATGCCTGCAAAATGGCAGATACTAATAAAATTAGGCCAACTTAAAATATTAAAACTACAAGAAAAGCAAGTTGGTTAATATAGTAACCTTAAATACTTTAATACAACACTTACTTTGCTATGGAAATAACTGATTTCAGTATATTTCATAGCTTATTTGTCATTGTTAAAACATTAAAAGATCTACGTTTTGAGTCAATTAACATTGTCTCAAAACATATAAAAAATTAATTTCATTCTAAATTTTTCTAATGTAAAATATTAACTCAAACTATTATTTGATATTTCGTTTTTTTCATACATACTTTACACTATCTTAAACTAGGTAGTGTAAAGTTTATCACTACTTAGTTTATTTAACTTACTGTTGGAATCTTCTTACTTTTCGAATGTTCTTAAAAATTACAAAAAACATTCCAACAATTTCATTAACCTATCATCTTGATTTTTCTATACTTAAAAACTTCTTATAGATATATTATATCTCTACTAATAATAATTGTCCACTATTGTAAGTTGATCTATTATAGGTTAAAACTATTTTAATTAAAGTTAAGATTTTAGAATTATTAACTATTCAAAAAGCAATTATTTATCTAGCTAACATAAATAATAATGTTTAATTTCACTATCAAAAAACAAAGTAGAGGATCTAAAAATACTTAATATTTTCTTTGTTTAGTTTTAGCTAATAATAATATTTATAAGCATAATAAAACCTGCAATAAGATTGGTAATAGCAAAAATTGCTTTTAAATTTTTAGGTTTACTCTTTATGGCAAAACGACTACCGAGAAATCCCCCTAAAACTGCAACAACTACTAAAGGAATAGCTATTTGAGGATCAAATGAACCATTCACCATATG
>JAQWBL010000024.1 GCA_028706395.1 Bacilli bacterium
TTATGTCCAAGTGCAAACTTTTCTTTTATCTTTGTTGCTTGCTCAAGACTCACTTTATAAATATAAGCAATATCATTATCAACATTTTGACCACCAAGTCCAATAACAGAACTCTTAACAACAATATCTTTATTGTATAATGATACAGTTGTTGCCTCTGCCCCAATATTAATAACAACCCCAAGTTGTGATTCAGTTTTTGATGTTTTAAAAGCATAAATATCGCCAATGTTATTTAAAGAAATATCTTCAACAGCAACGCCAATGCTTTCAATCAAACTAACTACTGAATAAATATTTTTTTTAGGAGTAGTTACCGTGATCATTCTTGATTGTAACTTATCACATTTTTGACCTTTAGGATCTTTGATGGGTTCTTTACCATCAAGTGAAAAGTCAATTGGAATAACGGTTACAAGCTCATTATTGGGTTTTATTTTACCTTTAACAGCATTATGAAGACAACGAATAATATCATCACCAGTAACAGTTTTTTCTTCACTAGTGATTTCTACTTCACCTTCAGCATAAGTGTATTCTGCAAAATAACTTGGTACCGAAGCAATAACACGTTTTATTCTTACACCAAGCATTGTTTCAACTTCAGCAAGAGCATTTCTAAGAGACTCTGCTGCTTTAGAAACATCAACTATCAGACCTTTTTTAATTCCTTGCGATTTAACAGAAGATGCTGCAAGTAAATTTAATCTGTTTTTATGAAGCTCACAAACAACAACTTTAATTGTGTCTGAACCAATATCAACACTAGTATAAATGTTCTTCATACTATCATCTCCTATAATCTATCATAATTATACTATAAATCTTTTTAAAAGTAAAAGAAATAACACAAAACTTATTATTTTTATCTAAAATGCCATTTTGTTTTTATTTTAACAATATTAATGCTTTTTTTAATCATCAATTATTGTGAAGTGATTACCATAATCTAGATATAAAATTCCTTTTTTATTTTCAAAATTTTTTATAATTTCCAAATAACTATTTATACTTGAGAACTTGTCCAATGTTAAATAAACATAATTGCCATCATTCATATAAAATAAGAAACGATTACTTTCAACATCATTAGGATCATATTCTATTTCCGAAATTCTTGGCAAAATATGTCGATCAATTAACTTCATTTTTTCTAGAAATAAATCATATTTAGTATCAGGTACAATATTGATTAAGGTTGGTATAGGAAACTTTTTATCAACTGTTTTCCCATCTAATAAAATTGTTTTATTTAATGTTCTATTTATAAAAATAGGATAATTGTCTGTTATTTCAATATGCACTTCAGTAAAATGTTTTTTTGACACTTTAGCCTCTTTAATATAATCATTTTTTTCTAATCGTTTTTCAATCATTAATGAAAGATTTTTAAAAGTGGCTGGATAATTTTCTATTTTTGCTAATTCAATTATTTGTTGATCGCTTAATATTTTATTATTATAAATATAAATATTTTTAATAGGAATATCTATTACAATATTAATTAAATAGATAAATAAAAAAAGAAAAGCGAAACTCAAAAGAATTTTTCTGTAATTTAATCGACGTTTTTTTCTTTTAACTTTTCGTTTTTCCATTTTATACCCCTACTCTATAATTTCTTGTTCTAATATTAATTCCACATCAAATTTTTCTTTTACATCTTTTTGAATCTGTTCAATTAATTTTTGTATTTCCTTTCCGCTAGCACCATTTGGATTAATGATGAAATTAGCATGTTTCTCACTTACCATAACATTGTTAATAACTTTGCCTTTGTAACCAGCTTCTTCAACTAAGCGCCAAGCAGCATCACCTTCTGGATTTCTAAAAACACTTCCAGCACTTGGAAATTCAAGTGGTTGAGTCATCAGTCTTCGTTTTTTACGTTCCGCAATTAGATCCATAATTACATTAACCGAACCAGGTTTTAAAATAATGGTTGCTTCTAAGCAAATGTATCCCGGATTCTTTTTTAAAAAAGAAGTTCTATAATGAAAATCTAAATCTTTATTATAAATTGTTTTGATTTCTAATTCAGGAGTTAAGACTTTGATTTCACTAACAACATATCCCATATCCGATTTATAAGCACCGGCATTCATATATACCGCGCCACCAACAGTTCCAGGGATTCCTGATGCAAACTCTAAACCAGTTAAACCCATTTTAGAAACTTGGTATGCAAGGCGAGTTAAATTATATCCGGCACCAACAACTATTCTAACGTCATCAATTGTAACATTATTAAAATCACTTAATTTAATTAGAACGCCATCATAATAGTCCGTAGCAAAAATAATGTTACTACCATTTCCAATAATTTTATATTTAATCTTATTTTTCTTAATAAACTCAATTAACCTTTTTAATTGATCAATAGTACTTGGGTACACAACAACTTTCGCACTACCAGATAATTGGTATGTTGTATAACTTTTTAAAGGAACCTCAGTTTTTATTTTTCCGCATTTAAGTTGTTTTAATTCTGCAATTAGATCCATTTTATTACTTCCTATCTATTATTTCTCTTATGATTTCATATATTTTAGTAGCACTTTTAGGAATTTTTAAACTATCTAAATTCTTTTTCATTGTTTTCATTCTTTTTTCATCGTTAATCAATTCATCAATAGTTCTAACTAAAATGTCTCCTTTTAAATCTTTTTCTTCAATCATGATGGCACCATCTTTATTAACTAAATCCATACCATTTTTGTACTGATGATTATCTGGTACATAAGGACTTGGAATTAGAATTGATGGAATATTTAAGGCAATAATTTCGCTAAGTGTTGTCGCTCCACATCTAGTAACCATTAAATCAGCATTCTTCATCATTCTTGTTTGTTGCTCTATGTAAGGGACAATAAATACATTTGATGGAAATTTGTTTTTCTTAACATCTTCATAAGTTTCTTGTCCTGTTACAAATAAAACTTCATAATCCTTTTTAGCAAATTTATTTAAAGTTTCAATTAATAACTCACTCATTTTTGAAGATCCAAGAGATCCCATGACAATATAAACTAATTTTTTGTGTTCACTTAAGTGATAATCCTTTTTAGGAATTGCCGGTTGGTTAACCGCATCTTCATTACAAGGATTTCCCGTAAAAATAGTTTTATATTCCGGAAAATGTTTTGTAGAAGATTTAAATGAAACACCAATTCTTGTTGCGTATTTACTTAAGAATAAATTAGCTTTACCAGGAATACTGTTTTGTTCATGAATAAATGTTTTGTAATCAAGATTTTTAGCAGCATAGATTACGGGACCCGTAACATATCCTCCAAAACCAATAACTATATCAGGATTAAAGTCTTTAATAATTTTTTTACATTTATAATAACTATTAATAAAAGTTTTTAGGGTTTTAAAATTTTTAAACATATTTTTACGATTAAAACCATATATTTCAATTGTTTCAAACGGAATATTATGTTTAGGAATTATGTCTTTTTCCATACGATTATGAGTACCAATATATAAAAATTCACTGTTTGGTTCTTTTTCTTTTATTTTGTTTATAAGCGCGAGCGCGGGGTAAATATGTCCACCAGTTCCACCGGCACTAATGATTACTCTCATACTGTCACATCCTATTCAATATTATATCACAATTATATTCAATTACAATATTTTTAGAATATCCATAAGAAAAACTCTCTGGTATTACCCAAAGAACCTTTTTATTTCAATATTAGCATTTTCAACTGAATCAGAACCATGAATTAGGTTTTCTGTTGTACTATTGGCAAAATCTCCTCTTATCGTACCAGGCATTGCTTCAACCCACTTAGTCGGTCCCATTAGGTTACGCATTCCAACGACCACATCATCGCCTTCAACAATCATTCCAATTACAGGACCTGATGTCATAAAAGCTACTAAATCTGGGAAAAAAGGTTTATCTATTAGATGACTATAATGATCTTTTAATATTGCTTCATCTAAATTAAACATTTTCATTGAAGTGATGCTATATCCTTTACTTTCGATACGACTAATAATATTACCAATTACTTTTCGTTTAACGGCATCTGGCTTTAACATAATATAAGTTCTTTCCATAATATCCTCACTTTCATAACAAAATTATACCATTATTAAAACATTTTTCAATAAAAAATGCTTTTTTTAAGACTTTTTGCACTAAAAGAGTATTTTTACTAATCATTATGACATAATACATTTAGGTGGTAGTATATGATTGGAAAAATCTTGAAAAAAATGCGCATTGATAATAATTTCAGTCAAAAGGAGCTAGCTGAAAAGTTACTTATTACTCAAACAACTTTAAGCGGTTGGGAAAGAGGTTATCGCCAACCAACATTCGAAACAATAGAAAAACTTGCTAGTTTTTGTAATTATTCAATAACCTTTACTAATAATGTTACAAATGAAATTATTACTTCAAAAAATATAGATCGCAAGGACATTTAAAACCAGAAATGGTTTTTTTTATTTCAAAAAAAGAAAACTAAATGTTTTCTTCTCTAATAGCATCTAAAATATTTTCGTTTTTGATCTTTTTAGTAGCATAATTCATCGTTATTGTAATAATGGCAAATACGCCTAATATCGCAGTAATTATCGCACCCCATGGAAGCATCATTGATGAAAAATGAATAACCTCACCCATTGATGAATGAATAAGAATAATTACTCCAATTGATGCTGGTATTGCATATAACAACGATTTTAATCCAAAGATTAATATTTCAAAGCGAATCATTTTATTAAATCCGCTCGGTGTTAAACCAATACTTCTAAAAACAGCAAACTCTTTTCTTCTAAGAGCAATACTTGTATTAATAGTATTGAAAACACTAGTAACACCAATTAACGTAACAAGAGATATAAAGCCATATAACAATAGTTTTACAACAATCATTAAATTTCTTTCAAGGCGCATATTCTCAGCTACGTTAGTAATATACATACTTTCGATATCCTCGGTCTTATCTTTATATTTTTCAATTACTTCTTCGGTTTTAGTTGGATTATCAGTTTCAATGTATATTTGAGTTGTTAAATTAATTCGATCGGGATTCTCTGCTTGATTTTTTAAAACATATTCATTAAAAAGATTAGCGGGTAAAATTATTTTTAAACCATACATTGAATTTTGACTCTTCATTCCAAATGGAACCGTTGTTACTTCGGTTATATTTGTTAATGAATCAATACAATTATATGTATTTTCATTATCACCAAAATCAATTGTACATATATCAATATTTAAAGATGAAAGATTTTTAAATTGCTTACCAGCAACTTTTATACTTTTATTTTTAACAATAACTCTTTCTTCAAATTGATTAATTAGAATTGGCTGGTCTTCTTTTATATTTAATAATTCTTTATACTTTTGGTAAGTAATGTTATCAACCTTGTACAAGTTTATATAATCATATTCCATACTTGATGCCCAATGTTCAATATCATTATCTTTATATATATCAAGAAGGTCTTGATAATCCTTATGAAAATATTCGGATTTAATTTTAGGGGTAAAGAACATTGTATGTTCTAGATGAATAATATTTGTAACATAATCTTGTTGTCTTACCTCTTTAACTAACTGATCAACTACTTGATTATTGATTGGAGTTATTCCAACCCCTATGTCATAATCCGTAATTTCTAAAAATTCACGAGTACTTGCTTCACCATACTGTAAGAATGATGAAAAACTGATAAATAAGACGATACTGACAAATAATGAAATAATGGTAATTCGATATTTCTTTTTATTTCGTTTTATATTTTTAAAAGCTACTTCCCCTTCAATACCAAATAATCTTGTTATTAATTTAGGAGATTTAATTTTTTTAGGATTAATCTTTATATCATCATTTAATCTTATTGCTTCAATCGGGCTTATCTTACTAGCACTTCTAGCGGGAAGAAAAGCCGAAAAAACAATAACAATGATCATAAAAATAACGGGAATAATTATAAATAATGGATAAAATGATAATTGCAAATTCATAACAAAAATCTCTGGTAATAAGTAATTAATAATTTGTAACACGATACCAATTCCGATAAATCCAGATATAATTCCCAAAGGTATTCCAATTAATCCAATTAGAAAAGATTCATAAAAGACCGTTTTTTGTAGTTGCCTTCTTGTTGCTCCAATACTTGAAAACAGTCCAAATTGTTTTTTACGTTCCATAACTGATATAGCAAACGAATTATAAATAACAAAAATACAACCAATTGAAACTAAGCTTAACATAACAATGATTATTTTAATTACACCAGTATCGTAATTGTCATATTCGTTTTGACCGTATAACGACAATAATGCTTGATTATAACGAATGTTATCATATACTTCCTCTTCGCCATAAATGGTTGGTGCAATCTTTAATTCTTTAGCTACTTCTTTGGTTTTATCAAAAACATCATTAATCTTTTTATATGTTATATAGACATTGATAAAATCTGTTGGTTCTAATTTTTTATCTAAAGTAAAGATACTATATCCAGCTGCATCATAGTTCTCACTATGATGTCTTTCAACAATTCCTACAACCTTATATTCAACTTTTCTATCAGCAATAAATGTTTCTCCACCACTTTTTTCATTATTTAGAATTAAAGAAGTGTTTCCTTCAATTCGTAAATCATTAAAAAGGCGATTGCCAACATCTAGTTTAAGAATATCTCCAACTTTATATTTAACATTGGCATTATTTATAATATGATTTGAGATAACTACTTCTTTTTCATTTTCAGGAAGTCTTCCATCAATTATTTTTAAATCACTTAAAAACGCTTGATTAACACCATTAATATATAAATAAGGTTTATATTCGTTTTTACTTCCTTCTAAAAGCGCGAAGCCAAGGTTGCGCTCATACATGATATTTTTAATGTTATCATTATCTTCTAAAATTAATAAATCATTTTTGCTTAGGCTAAGTATTTTAGCATGATGTGATCCATTACTTACTTTAACTTCTTTGATTGCATAGTCTCTAATTGATGAAAAAATGAGCCCAATTCCAACCATTAATGCACATGACAAAGCAACCCCCAAAATAGTTACAAGAGTTCTTTTTTTATTCATTGTCAAATGTTTAATTGTTAACTTATTTAGTATGTTCATCTTTATTTTCCTCATCACTAATAATTTTGCCATCTTGAATTGTAATAATGCGATCGGCTTCTTTTGCTAATGATGGATCATGAGTAATCATTATTATAGTTTGATTATATTTTTTATTAGACAGCTTCAATAATTCAATAATTTCTTTACTGTTTTTAGTATCAAGATTCCCTGTTGGTTCATCAGCTAATAATAGATCAGGGCGATTCATAAGGGCCCTTCCGATTGAAACCCTTTGTTGTTCTCCACCAGATAATTCATTAGGTAAATGGTTAATCCTATTTGTCAGCCCTAAGGTATTAACTAGTTCGTTTAAGTATTCTTCTTCAACCTTTTTATTATCAAGTAAGATCGGTAAAGTAATATTTTCAGTAACGTTTAAAATAGGAATTAAATTATAAAACTGATAAATAAGTCCAACTTGACGGCGGCGAAAGATAGCTAAATCGTTTTCATTTAACTTATAAACATCTTTACCACCAACCATTACCTTTCCACTAGTTGGTCGATCAACGCCACCTAGAATATGTAAGAGGGTTGATTTCCCGCTACCACTGGCCCCAATAATTGCTACAAATTCCCCTTTATCTATGGTAAAACTAACATCATTAAGAGCATGGACTAAGGTGTTGCCTTTTCCATATGTTTTAACTAAATTTTTAACTTCTAATATTTTCATGTTTCCTCCTTATAAAAATAATCAAATATCTTGTATCATAATACCAAAAGTATATCATTTTACTATTCCTTTTTCAACTGGAAGTAAATAAGTATTGTCAAAACTTAAAATAAAATATATAATAATTGTATAAAGTTATTATAGTTTGAGGAGGATTGCAAAAACTGTTTTAATTAGCGCCAGGACCTATATGGTTGACGAGGTTGGCAGTTATCGAAAGATTCGGCGGATGCTGCTACGGATAGTGTAACGTTAGATATATTTAAAAAGCAAAATCAATATTGTAACAAAAAATATATCCACACATAATTTTTTTTATGGATTAGAAAGAGGAATTATATATGTGTGGAATTGTAGGTTATGTGGGCAGAAAAGAAAATGCCTTACATGTTTTAATTGAGGGTTTAAAAACCTTAGAATATCGAGGATATGACTCTGCTGGAGTGGCATATCTTGATAAAAATAATATTAATATTATTAAAGAAAAAGGAAAAATTGTTAATTTAGAAAATAAACTAAATCTTGATACAAAATCAAGCTTAGGTATTGGCCATACAAGATGGGCCACTCACGGGGAACCAAATGAGATTAATTCTCACCCTCATAAAGTCGGGAAAATAACAATTGTTCATAATGGAATAATTGAAAATTATGAAGAACTTAAAAATATTTTAAAACAAAGTGGATATACTTTTAAATCCGAAACAGATACCGAAATTGCTTGTGCTTTGATAGATAAACTATATAGTGAAAAAAATGATATTATCAAAGTTTTAGATAAATGTGCCGATCTCCTTAGAGGATCATATGCACTTGGTATCTTAATTGATGATGATTTGAACACTTTATATGCCATTAGAAAAGATAGTCCCTTAATTGTTGCTCTTGGTGATAACGAAAATTATATTGCCTCTGATGTACCAGCTATTTTAAAGTATACAAATAAATATATATTACTTGAAAATAATGAAGTAGCTAAACTTACTAATAATAATGTAACAGTTTTTAAAAACGGGAAAATAATTAATAAAGATATTAATACTTTTGAATGGAATGTTGAAGCAGCCATGAAAAATGGTTATGATCATTTTATGTTAAAAGAAATTCATGAACAACCAAAAGTAATATATGATACGGTATCAACATTCTTCAATAATGGAATTGATAGTTTAATTGAAAAAATGCCGGATTTTAAAAAATATAATAAAATTCATATTGTTGCTTGTGGTAGTGCCTATCATACCGGTCTTACTGGTAAAAGTTTAATTGAAAGATATGCAGATATTCCGGTTGATGTAGAAATAGCTAGTGAGTATCGTTATAAAAAATTGTTTTTAGATGAAAAATCATTAGTAATCATTATTTCACAATCAGGAGAAACAGCTGATTCGATTGCTGCCTTAAGAATTGCCAATGACAACAATATTGATACATTAGCGATTGTTAATGTTGTTGGTTCATCGATTGCTAGAGAGGCTAAATACGTTTTATATACTAAAGCCGGATGCGAAATAGCCGTTGCCACAACTAAAGCTTATTCAGCTCAAGTTGCAATGCTGGCACTTATTGCCTTTAATATTGCTTATACTAAAGGATTTATCAGCAACAGTAATGAGTTTATGAATGAACTTAATAATTTAGTTAATAAGATGAATCATCTTTTAGATAATATAGATGAATATTTAGAAGTAGCTAAAGAAATATATCAAGTTGAGCATGTTTTCTTTTTAGGTAGAGGAATTGATTATTCACTAGCTATGGAAGGTTCCCTTAAACTAAAAGAAATATCATATATTCATAGTGAGGCTTATGCTGCTGGTGAATTAAAACATGGAACTATTTCATTAATTGAAAAAGATACGCCTGTTATAGCGATTGTTACTGATGAAAAAATAGCCGAAAAAACAATTAGCAATATTAAAGAAGTAAAGGCTCGCGGGGCGAAAGTAATATTGATTACGACGGAAAAATTAAATAAAGTTGGGGATTATTATGATTATAAATTAGTCGTACCTAATACTTATATTTTAGTCCAATCATTACTTACCATTTTACCACTTCAAATAATTGCTTATGAGGTTGCTAAATTACGTGGTTGTGATATTGACAAGCCAAGAAACTTAGCTAAATCAGTTACTGTTGAATAGAAAAAGGAAACTTTAATTTCCTTTTTTTTATTCAAATTTTTTCTTTAACCAATTTTTGCCTTCAATTAACCTTGTTACTAACATTGATGCTGATACATCATCAACAACATTTAAACAAGTTGCTGGTGCATCAATTAAGATACCGATTGTAGCAATAATGGCAAAGGCTTCTGGAGGAAATCCATAAAGACTAACAACTAACATTTCACCGATTAATCCCCCACCTGGAATTCCTGACATAACGACCCCACTTAAAACAGAAATTAAAATTGCAATTAAATAGGTAT
>JAQWBL010000025.1 GCA_028706395.1 Bacilli bacterium
ATAATTAGTAGTAACTGGTAATGGAAAAACCTCGTTTTTTTCAAGTAACAATTCCTTAAGATAACCTGTTTTATAGGCCTCTAAAACTAAATGGCTTCCCTCAACCATAAATTCATTATACTTTTCCCGATATTTTTTCTGACTTAATTTTTTTATTTGCTTAATTTTAGAATTTTCAATTGACGTATAAAGCATCATATCACCTGTATTCATTTTATCAAATAAATGATTTAATGTCTATTCAATAAAATAAATCAGACCACTTACTTAATTTTTTTTATACACTTTTTTATTCAAATCTAAACTTTGTAATTGCAATTTAATTCTAACATGATTAATTTCAGACATATTTATCCCAAACTTTTTCAAATCATTTTCTTTTAATTCCCATAACTCATCAACAATATAAATATTATTTTGTTTTAATTTTTCAATTATTTGCTCATCAATTTCTAATTCACAAATATCGTCTTCTAAACATACACAATTCATTTTACCAACCTCATTAATTTATTTTATAAGTTCCTTAACTTTATTAACAACATATTCTTTAGTTTCATCGTAACTCATATTAAGTACGAGCGCGAATTCATAATACAAAATCTTTTCAGCCATCTTGTGATAAATACTATCTTTTTCCGTAGTCTTCTTACCAGCCTCTTCACGTTCATTATTTCGAAGATATGTTGTTTTTATTATTTTGATCAAATCTAAATGATCGCCAGTATTTAATAATCGTTTATATTCATTTTCAATCATACGGTGTTGATCAGTAATCGCTTCCACATTAGGAATATCATTAATTATTCTTTCAACTTCTTCTAAACTGATTAATGGTCTAATACAATTATTAAGATTTTCAGTTGGAACAGAAATAGTTAATGAGTCATCAATTATAGGTGCCAAAGTATAATATTCTTGATCATTTCGACTGCTATGTCTAATTCCCTTAACTTTACAAACATCACGCTTATAAACAACATACTCATTTTCCTTAAACATCTTATCCCTCCTTATAAAAAATAGCTATCAACTGGACTTACGCCATCAATAGCTACTCGTTCTAAACTAATTATACCATTTTTATTGAGATTTTGTAAGGGTTTAAATTTTTTGTCGGCTTTTTCTAAAGTTTAATCAAAAAAAGAGAAGTATTATTCTCTTCCTTGATTTTGACTTTGGCCTTTTTTAAGTTTGTTTCTTTCATTTTCAATAGATTGTTTTAATTCAGGATATGTTTTCTTTTCAGCTTCTTTAATTACTTCTTCTTTATAACTTTCAACGCTTTCTTTGATTTTTTCCTTTTTCTCTTTAATTAACGAAGATAATACTTCTTCTTTATCTTCTTCACTCATTACAGCAGTATCAACATCAGCATTATCTAAAAGTTCTTCTTTCAAAGATTCCACTTCTTCTTGGTGAGCATTTCTTAATTCTTCTTTTTCCTTTTTCATAGTCTCAGTCATTTCTTTTCTAGAAACCTTTAAAGCTTCATGTCTTTTTGCAACAAACGCCTTTATTTCAGATTGAATATCTTTAACAGACAAGGTTGCTAAATATTCTTTAGTTAATTCAGGATTAACAGTAACAGCACGATCTATTAATAACATTTTACCATTACTAACATCATATTTTTCAGCTTCGGCTTTTAATTCTTCATTAACCCCATTAACAACTACAAGCCCATAAATGTTTTTATCAGACAATTTCTTGTTTACTCTTTCAACAACCTTTTTTTCAAGCATTTGACGTTCTTCTTCACGTTCATCAATAGCAGTCACAATAACATCATTCTCTTCGCTATATTCATTAATATAACCAGTTTCAATAGTTGCTTCAACAACTAAATCGACAGCTTCCAAAACATCTTTGTTTAGTAGCTCTAAATCAGCAATAACTACATCAGCTTCATCATTTAATGCTGTAACTTCCTTTACAATACCTTCTTCATTTAAACCAAGTTGAACATCAGGATTAATACTAATGCTTACATAACTTAAAGCCCTTCCATTTTTAACATAAATAAAATATCCAAATCCTAAAACTAAAACAATTACTAGCAAAGCCAAAATAGACTTCTTTTTCATAATCAATACTTCCCTTCTATATTTCAATATTATTATAACTCTAACAATCACAATAAGCAATTGTTTGAAATCAGGTTTACAGTCAATATTTACATAAAAAGAAATATATTTTAATCCATATTTCTTTATTTTCCATAACTCGATATCTTAAAACAGTTCTCAATTTATCACTAGAAACCCTTCTAGCATCCGATAAATATATTTCACGTAAAAGTTATTTTTCCTTCACTTCCACACAAACACTTCTAACTAATGTAAGTTTCTAATTATCCCATTTTCTAAATCATTTATATTGTACAAAGTGTCCATTTCATTAAAGGTTTCTTCAAGATTTCCTTTTGCACTCATCCACCCCATACCATCAGTAATCCAAATAAAAGTTATACCCCGTGTTTTTTTTGCTCCAGATGATAGCATCTTATAGCTTCTAGCAGTCTCATTTAATTTTGAACCCCCACTCGAATAAAAGTTAGTTTCTATAACATAGATATTATTGTCCGTTTTAATAACAAAATCAAATCTTTTTGTTGAAACATTGTTTCCAGACATTGCTGACAAATTAAGGCCCCATTTTTTTTCTATATCTTTCAGTTGCATTTCCTTAAAATAAGTTTCATCTTTTTTAAACCCAGCTTTTATGATGTAATCTTCGACTAAATCTTCCATTAAATGTCCGCCACGATTTTTTCTTCCGTTTGAATCAAGGCCAACTTCGATTCCCAAAACATAATCATAAAGATTATTAATTATATGATTTTGCAACAACTCAAATAATCCACTTTTATTCATAAATCTAACATAATCATCTATTGAATAAATCATCTTTTTAAAATCAAATAAATATTCGTTTAATTCGTCTTTAATAAATATTTCTCTCGATCTCACTGCTAATAATAGTGGAATACATTCAAGTGTATCCGGATATTTTATTAATATATTTTTAAATTCTTCTTCAATATTTTTACTGCCAATTAAAGCATTTAAAATATTGAGTTCAATTTTAACATTATCCACATTTTTATATATTTTTTCAAAATCAACATAATAACTATAATCAGATATACTATCTTTAAAATGGCTTAACCACTCATTAAAATTTCTTTTCATCGCAAACAGCTTCCTTCCTTTTTATCGTCAAATTTAAATATTCTTTTTCTATATCAATTCCAACATACTTTCTTTTCAACATATTGGCTACTATACCCGTCGTTCCACTTCCGTTAAATGGATCTAATATTAAATCACCCTTATTAGTTGATGCTAGTATAATGTTTTTTAATAATGTCATTGGTTTTTGAGTTGGATGTTTGCCTTCTTTTTTCTCACTCGGTTTAGTTAATGAGGTTTCCCATACATCTTTCATTTGTTTCCCATTGTTTAATTCTTTCATAATTTTATAATTAAAAATATGTTTAGAGCTTTTCAAATTTTTTTTTGCCCAAAGAATTGTTTCGGTTGAATGGGTAAAAGCTCGGCAGCTGATATTAGGTGGGGGATTCAATTTTCTCCAAGTTATATTATTAATTATTTTAAAACCCTCTTGTTCTAATGCCATGCCTATAGAATATATATTATGCATCGTTCCACTTATCCATATTGTACCATCAGGTTTTAAAATGTTATAACACAATCTAATCCATTTACGATTAAATTTATGTTTTTCCTCAAGGCTTGTTTTTTCATCCCAATCCGCCTTTTTTACACTAGTCATTTTACCACTATTACAAGTAATTCCATCACCCGATAAAAAATAAGGTGGATCGGCAAAGATCATATTAACGCTTTCTGATTCGACTTTTTTTAATAGTTTTAGACTATCACCATTATACAATTTAAAATCTTCTTCCTCATAATATATATTACTGTTTATTTTCATCATGTCCTTCCTTTTGCCCATAATTTGTAATAATAACCTCTTCAACATTTCCCCTTTTTTTACCGTTAGAGTTTATATTTCTTTTAGCCTCTATAACATAAATATTATATTCGTTATACAATTCATTAACAAGTTTTGTATTATGATTGGAAAGCATTACGTAACAACCTCGTTCTGAAAGTTTTTTAAAAACTTTTGCTAGTCTTTTCTGTTCTTCTTTACCAAATCCTCCTTCTGTATAACTATTAAAAGTTTGTGTATCAGAATCATAAGGTGGATCAAAATAAATAAAATCACCTTTTTGGGCATCATCGATTGCTTCCTCAAAGTCAACACTTATAATATTTATATTATTGAAATTCAAATAAGAATGAATTATACCTAGGTTTTGTCCATCATATGTATTTACTTTAGTTTTCTTATTAAAGGGGACATTAAATTCGTTTTTACTATTAACTCTATATAGTCCATTAAAACAAGCTTTATTTAAATATATAGTCCTTGCTGCCCTTTTATAATTAGACAATCTATTAAACCTTTTTTTATCTCTGTCTTTATTTCTTATTTCAAAATAAAATTCTTCAGAATGATTTGCTTCGTAATTGTTCAGCTCTGAGCACATTTTATTTAAACACTCTTCATCCTTAATACAATTATAAACATTAATTAATTCCTTATTATAATCATTTATGACAGCATTTGTTGGTGATAATTCAAATAATAATGCTCCTCCACCTACAAATGGTTCATAATAAGTATTAAATTGTTCTGGGATATATTTTTTTAACTTATTTATGATTTGTCTTTTTCCGCCTGCCCACTTAACAAATGGTTTTCCCTTTAACATATAATCGCCCCTTTACAACATTAAATAATCATTAATCAAATTTTGTTTTAATTATTATAATTATACCATATTTATTATACCTTTCTTATAAAAAAGAATTAAATATAATATTTAATTTATATTAAAAAGAAATATAGATATAAAATCTATATTCAATTATTTTTCTATTACTTGATATCTTAAAACAGTTCTTAATTTATCACTAGAAACCTTTCTAGCATCTGACAAATATATTTCACGATGAATCAATGTTTTAATCTCTAAATTATTTTCATCAATAAACTCTTTCATTTCATTAAAAGATTCGGATTCATTATCATAAGATCCGATATGTAACATTTGTACCGATAAGCCATCTCCAATTTCATCAAGGTATACTTCATTTAATAAATACAATGGTTTCTTTTTATCAGCAATTTCAAGAGCCTTTTCAAAAACTTCATTAGTAACAAAATCAGGTTGTTTTATCATTATCGTATATAATAATTCATTTTTATTTAATTCTTTCGATTTTCTTCCTTCTTCAGTCAAATCCCATAACCCTTCTAATGGATAAACTGTGTATTCAAAATATCCTTCTGGAGTAAATCCATTTTTAGGCATCATTCTTATAGTATAAGCAAGAGAATATAAAGCTTTAATTCTTTCGCCAAAATCTTCATTATTTGGATTACCCTTACCTTTAATACAAATATATTTACTTTTAGGAACTTTTAATAAGGAGGGAATTTGTTTAGGTAAATAAATATCTTTTTCTAACTTCTTCCATTCATATTTCATAATTTTTCTTCCCCTTTTCAATCCAAGTAGACAAATGATTGTGGAACATAATTTATTCCAAGTTCAGCTAATTCTAATGGTTTATCATATTTTTTTACTTTTCCTAATTTATAAGCAATAGCATTGCTTTTATTTTTATAATATAAGTCATAAGTTTCTTTTGAAATACCAGTATGGTGTTCTGTTATATTCCATACTCTTTCAGGAGTATCTACAATAATTTCATTTACTTCAACTTCTCCAACCACCTTCATTACTGGAAATGTTGAATAAATTATCATTTTATTAATATCTCTTTTCTTTGGTCTTATTTTCCTGTATTCATACTTTTTTCTTCCTGACAATATCTCTTCAACATATTCAGGTTTAATAGGTATTAATATTTTGCTCATCTTATACCTCCTATTATAAACATATTGTATCATGAAAATTATGTAATTAATTAAATCTACAATTTATTGCTTTTGCCTAGATTACATCTTTCACATAAGGTTTGAAGATTACTTACAACAGTCTTACCACCCTTAGACACGGGAACAATATGATCAACATGTAATTTTGCACCGTTTTTTGATGACACTCCACAAATATTACATTTAAAATCATCTCTTTTAAGAACATTATATCTTATACTATCACTCATAATTGATCTTTCATATCTAGCACTGATTTCATAACTCTTTTTTTCATCCCAAATATTATACTGTTCAACAATATCATTATAATTTAATCTAGCATTTTTTCTATAAAAGTTTTTCCCTTTAGGGCTTTGATAATAAATAATTAAATATATTGTTATATTATAAGTTTTCTTTAATTGAAGTTTTTTAATTAATTTCTTCTCTATTTTTTGAAATTTTTCAATAGACATATTCATTTCTTTTATTAGTTGATTATTGGTTTGTAAATCAAGACCATTTAATTCAATAAGCTGTTTTTCATATAACTCTTTGTTTTTTATTGCAGTTTCGATGTCATCTCTAAGACTTTTAATATTATTTTCTATATAATACCCAAGAACATCCCTACGGTTAGTTTTTCCAAAACTTTTATAAGATTTAGTTCTATGTCTAATAGTCCGTTTTCTTTTGAAAAACTCATTAAAAATATATGAATCATTTATTTCTCTGGCTTTTTTAACATTTAAACTTACCTTTTCAACTTTCTTGAATTGAATTTTTCTAACAATTAAATAAATAGTAATGATTATCCAAACAATTACACTAATTATTATACTAATCATTTCTTGTTCCATAATTCACCTCTTAATTTTTATCCCTTCGTATATGAATTTTATACAGTAATTAGGTCTAACGAAATTAATTACTAATTTCTTATATTAATAAAATGTTCGTATAATTCATTACATTTATTAATAGACATAACTTCTTTTTCAATATAAGGATTATTAATACCTAGTTTCTTATATTTTTCATTCCCAAGATTATGATAAGGTAAAAATTCTACTTTTTCGATGTTTTTTATTTTTTTTAAGAAGTCATTTAACTCTTCAACATACTTTATATTATCATTAACATTTGGTATTACCACTTGTCTAATCCATACCTTTTTATTCTTCAAATTAAGCGAATCAACAAATTTATTAAACTCATCCATAGTTTGACCTGTTAAATCAAAATATCCTTCTTCTGTAATATGTTTTATATCTAATATTACTAAATCAATTAAAGGTAAAATTTCATCATACCTACCAATGCCAACACCTGATGTATCTAAAGCAATGTGGATACCTTCTTTTTTTAATGTTAAACAAACTTCAAGTAAAAATTCTATTTGTAAAAGTGGTTCCCCACCAGAAAATGTAACACCACCATTATTCCTTTTAAAATAAGGCTTATTACGTAATATTTTTTCTACTAATTCTTTCTTAGTAAAATTATTTTTTCCTATTGCCCACATCTCAGGATTATGACAAAATTTACACCTTAATTTACATCCACTTAGGAAAACAACAGTACGAATCCCTGGTCCATCAACAAGTCCAAAAGATTCGATTGAATCAATTGCAGCTTTCATTATATTTTCTCATGGAATGTTCTGGAAATTACTTCTTCTTGTTGTTTTTTTGTTAATCTGTTAAATCTAACTGCATATCCAGATACACGAATTGTTAAAAGTGGATATTTTTCAGGATGTTCCATAGCATCTATTAAAGTTTCACGACTTAGTACATTTACATTTAAATGATGAGCACCTTGAACAAAGTAACCATCAAGTAAACTAACTAAATTATCAACTTGTTCAACCTTAGAATGACCTAGTGATGAAGGAACTATTGAGAATGTATTACTAACGCCATCAAGGCAGCAACTACTATAAGGAATCTTAGCAACACTATTTAAACTAGCAATCGCACCATTAGTATCCCTTCCATGCATTGGGTTGGCTCCTGGGGCAAAAGCGACACCTTTTTTTCTTCCATCAGGAGTAGCACCCGTTTTAGAACCATACACAACATTAGAAGTTATAGTTAAAACAGATAGTGTTGGTTCAGCTTCTCTATAACACTTATGACTTGATAATTCCTTGTACATTTTCTCTAATATTTCAATTGCTATTGAATCAACTCTATCATCATCATTCCCGTATTTTGGAAAATCACCTTCAATTTCAAAATCAACCATAATACCCTTTTCATCATATATAGGTTTTACTTTTGCATATTTAATAGCAGATAATGAATCAGCCACTACCGATAAACCAGCAACACCATAAGCCATTAATCTTCTAATGTGGGTATCATGGAGAGCCATTTGTGAAGCTTCATATGCATACTTGTCATGCATATAATGGATAATATTCATAGCATCAGAATAAATTTTGGCAACACGTTCTAACATTTTAAAATAAACTTTTTTTACTTTTTCATAATTTAAAATTTCATCATCCATCTTTTTAAAACCATCAACCACTAAATTACCTTTTACTTCATCAATACCACCGTTCATTGAATAAAGTAAAGCTTTCGCTAAATTACAACGGGCACCAAAGAATTGCATATCCTTTCCTTCCCTCATTGCTGAAACACAACATGCAATTGCATAGTCATCACCAAAAACCGGTCTCATAATATCATCATTTTCATATTGAATCGAATCAGTTTCAATTGACATTTTCGCACAGTATTTTTTGAATGATTCAGGTAACTTTTCGCTCCATAAAACTGTTAAGTTAGGTTCTGGTGCGGGATCTAAATTTGTTAAAGTATGTAACATACGATAACTTGTTTTAGTAACCATGTTATTACCTTCTTCTGATATACCACCAACTACACAAGTAACCCATGTGGGATCTCCAGAAAACAATTCATCGTAATTAGGAGTTCTTAAGTGTCTGACAAGTCTTAATTTAATCACAAAACCATCTATTAATTCTTGTGCTTCTTCTTCGGTTATAGTACCATTATCAATATCTCTTTTAATATAAATATCAAAAAAGGCATCTACTCTTCCCATACTCATAGCAGCACCATTATTTTCCTTAATAGCTGCCAAATAACCAAAATAAGTCCATTGAATAGCTTCTTTAGCATTATTTGCAGGTGCACTAATATCAAATCCATAACGACCAGCCATTTTCTTAATTTCATCTAGTGCACGATATTGCATTGAAATATCTTCTCTTAAACGAATTAAATCTTCGTTCATTTCACCAGTTAGACCATCCCAATCTTTTTTCTTTTCTTGCATTAAATAATCAATTCCATATAATGCAATTCTGCGATAATCCCCAATAATTCTTCCACGGCCATATGAATCGGGAAGTCCTGTCAATAAACCAGTACTTCTTGCTTTCCGTATTTCTTCTGTATAAGCATCAAATACTCCTTGATTATGAGTTTTACGAAACATATTAAAATATTTATCCACTTCACTATTTAAGTTATATCCATATGCTCCTAGTTCTTGATAAACCATACGAATTCCGCCATATGGATTAACAATTCTTTTAAGTGGTTTATCGGTTTGAAGACCAACTATTACCTCATTATCTTTATCAATATAACCAGCATCGTACACATCTATCCCAGACATATGATCTGTATCTATATCTAAAACTTGTTTTTTTAATTCTTCTTTTAACAAGTCATTACACTTATCTAAAACTTTAGTTGTTTTATCAGTTTTACCAACTAAAAAACCCTCATCACCGTCGTAAGAACTATAATTCTTTTGAATAAAATCACGAACGTTAATTTCATTCATCCAGCTACCTTATTTAAAGTTATTCCATTTTTCTATCAATTTAAACTC
>JAQWBL010000026.1 GCA_028706395.1 Bacilli bacterium
GGTATCCTTTTGTTAAACAAGATGGCATCAAAGATTGCGGTGTCGCATCATTACTAATGATTATTAAATATTATAAGGGTAGTGTTGGAATTGAACAATTAAGAGATATGACTAAGACCACTAAAAAGGGGACTACCGCTTATCATTTAGTTGATACGGCACTACAATTGGGAATGGATGCTAAAGGAGTTAAATGTAAATTAGAAGATTTAAATAAAGACAATATCGTATTGCCCGCTATCGCGCATATAACAATTGATGAAACTTATAACCATTATATTGTAATTTATGAAGTAAATTTCAAAAAAAAGACAATAATTATTGCTGACCCTGGTGATAAAATAAAAAAAATAACATTTTCTGAATTTGAAAAAATATGGAACAATATAATTATCTTTTTATATCCAATTTATAAATTACCAACATATAAAAATAAAATTTCACTCTTAAACTTTATTGCAAATATAGTAAAAAAATGTAGAAACGAATTTAAGAATATATTATTGTTATCAGTGTTCTTAACTGCCTTCTCTATTTTTACCTCACTCTTTTTTAAATACATAATTGATGGAATCACTTACAACAATTCTAAAGAATATTTATTTTTTATCTTTATCGTCTTTTTAATAGTTCATATTTTAAAAATAGTTACAGATTTTTTTAGAAATAAAATTCTTATTTATTTAAATCAAAAAATTGATATATTATTAACAACAGAAACCTTTAAACAAATTATTTTACTTCCTTATAATTATTATTGTAATCGAACAACTGGTGAAATCGTTTCAAGGATTAATGATTTAAGCACCGTTAGAGAAATGATTAGTAAAGTTGCGTATACATTACTAATCGACCTGCCACTAACAACCGTTTCTTTTATTCTACTTATTTTTATTAGTCCTAAATTATTTGCTGTCGCAGTCATAATATTAATGTTATACATTATAAATATTATAATATTTAAACCACTTTTCAATAAGTATATTAATAATATTCAAATAAAAAAAGCTCAAGTAACTTCTTTCATGGTTGAGAGTATTAGTGGATTTGAAACAATTAAAGGAATAAATATTGAAAACAAAATAATTAATAAATTTGAAAACAAATATTTCAAATTGTTAACTAACCTTAAAAAATTCGATGAAGCTTACAATAACCAATATGTATTTAAGGAAATAATAAATAATATTGGATTTATAGTTATAATTTATTTAGGATCATTATTGGTTATAAAAGGCGAGATAACACTAGGACAATTATTAACATTTAATGCCTTATTAACATACTTTTTAGGTCCAATTAGAAATGTAATAGATTTGGATAGCGGAATTAAAGAAGCAAATAATGCTTTAAAAAGAACTTTAGATTTATTTTATGACCAAAAAGATAATGGAATAATTAAAGAATTGGATCATGGTGATATTAATATTAATGATCTAAGTTACAGCTATAATGATCGTGATTATATATTAAAAAATATTAATTTAACAATCAATAATGGTGAAAAAGTTTTGATTATTGGTAGTAGTGGGAGTGGTAAAAGCACTTTATTAAAAATATTGATGAAGTATTACAATATAAAAAGGGGACAAATTAAAGTAAACAATATTGATATAAATGATTATTGCTACAACAATTATAAAAAAGAAATATCCTATATTTCCCAAAAAGAAGTATTATTTACAGATACTTTAGAAAATAATTTAAAAATTTATAATAATCATGAGCAAACAATATTACAAGTTGCAAAAATGTGTGAAGTAGACGAAATTATTAAAAATAATAATGTTGGTTATAAGATGATAATTGAAGAAAATGGTAACAACATTTCCGGTGGAGAAAAGCAAAGAATTGTATTAGCCAGAGCTCTGTTAAAACCATTTAAATTTCTAATTATTGATGAGGGATTAAATCAAATGGATATTAATTTAGAAAGAAGAATACTAAAGCGAATCATAAATAAATATCATAACAAAACGATTATTGTTGTTACCCATCGTTTAGAAAATATGGATTTGTTTGATAAAGTAGCTGAACTGAAAGATGGTAAATTAGCAAAGGTGGTTTGTAAAAATGCTTGATATACCATTATTTTTAAAAATAAATCAACCTAAGCAAATCGTTTCTTGGATAACCATTTTAATTATCAGCACAATTGCTTTTTTAACTGTTGGACTATATTATGAATATCCAAAATATTTAAAGTTAAGAGGGGAAGTTGTTGAAGACCAAAATGAATTTTTAGTAAAAACAGTTGTTATGGAAACTGATTTATTAAAACTAAAAAAGAGTAAATTAATAATAGAAAACAAATATATCAGACACCAAATCAATTATATAAAAACAACATATTACTTAGATAACGAAGCACAAAAATATTATGAAGTACTGTTAAATGTCAATTTGGATAATAATCTAAAGAAAAATCAATTACCAATTTTGATGAAATTTGAACTACCCAAAACAACATTAATAAAAGAATTTATAAATTCAATAAAGAAAGGAATGATCTGATGTATACTTTAACAAATGATGAATTGTATAATATCCATGGGGGAGCTATTTCTATAGGCGGTGGATTTTTAATCGGCGCGGGAGTAGTTTTCTTAATTGGAGTAATTGATGGATTTATCCGTCCATTAAGATGTAATTAGAAAAAGGAGGAATTTATGCAAATACTAAATAAAGAAGAATTACTTAAAATTGAAGGTGGAATAAGTATATCAGGAACATTTATTAATTCAATTGCCCGAGGAATTAATGTATTATTAGAGCTTGGTCGTAGTCTTGGAACTTCGATAAGACGTTCGATCAGTAAAACCTTATGTCCACTATAATTAATAAACTTAAACATCACAAAAAAACAATTTTAATATTAGCTCTAATACTATTAATCCCATTTTTAATTCCAATTATTGAATTGCTAATTAAGATGATCTTTATCGTTGGCAACTATGTTGGAACAAATATTAGGCATATTATGGAAAATAATATCTGTTAAGAATAAATAACTAGCTATAAATTTAGCTAGTTTTATCGATTTGACACTAGCATTTATAATGTGCTATATTAAAAATGTTATAAGTCAAATATAAGCATGAAATTAGAGGAGGGAATAGATGTTTAAAATTCAAGTGGAATTACCCGAGGATTTATCTTCAATTTTGGGAGAATTGAAAAACATTAAGGTTAATTATGAAATAAAAAATATTCTAAACCCTGCCTTTTTTAATAGAAACACAAATTTTTTAAGTTTAAAACACTTTATATATTGTTCTCCGTTTTCTAACAAGGAATTAGGAGAAAATAATGAATAATCAATTAGAACATGAAAATTATAAGCATGATAAAATTAAGTACCCTTTAACTATAATTTTAAATAATGTAGATGACCCAAGCAATGTTGGCGGAATTTTTCGCATTGCTGATGCTCTTGGTTTTGAAAAGGTTATCATGTGTGGAAGTACTGTAAATACCGATAATAAAAATGTGAAAAAAGTATCTCGTAGCACAATAAAATATGTAGACAATATTATTTGCGATGATATTCATAATTGCATAGAAGAACTAAAACAGCAAAATTATACTATTGTTGCATTAGAAATAACAGATTCTAGTATATCATTAGATAATTTTCAAGTTCCAGCTTCTAAGAAAGTAGCAATTATAGTTGGAAATGAAAAATACGGAGTAGAAGAATCTGTTTTAAAACTGGCGGATTTTACGGTACACATTGATATGAATGGTGTTAACTCGTCAATGAATGTTGCAGTAGCAACTGGTATTTGTGGTTATCAAATTATTAAATTATTAAAATAACATCTGTTAAGAAAGGCGAAATCGCCTTTTTTTGATTTAATTCTACAAAACCATAATGTTTTTATTGAAATAAGGCAGTTGAAGTGCTATAATGTCAATAGTTGGAAGGGAGGGATTTAAATGACAAAGGTAGTTGTTAAGAACGGAAAAGTTGATGATGCACTTAGAAGTTTTAAACAGAAAGTTGTTAAAAATGGACTCCTAAAAGAAGTTAGAGAAAAGGAACACTATAGTAAACCTGGCGTTAAAAGAAGAAACGCTAAAAAGGAATACATAAAAAACAGCCATAAAAGGGATTCAAGAAATAGATAGTATCCGGTCTCTTTTCTAAAGGAGGAAGCTTATGCGACAAAAAATATTTTCGGATATGATTGATGCTATGAAGAATAAGGATAAAGATTTATTATCAGTTATCAGATTATTAAAAGGTGCAATTCAACTAGAAGAGTTAAATGTTAAAAGGGAATTGAATGATGATGAAATCATTACAATTATCACAAAACAAATAAAACAAAGAAAAGAATCAATTGCTCAATTTGAAATCGGGAATCGTCAAGATTTAATTGACAAAACATCAGGAGAAATTGATATTTTAAATAAATATTTACCAGAACAATTAACTAATGAAGAAATCGAAAAAATCATTTTAGAAGTTTTTGAAATTGTTAAACCAACATCTGCTAGAGATTTAGGAAAAATTATGGGACAAATTATCCCAAAGGTTAAAGGTAAAGCAGATATGGGATTAGTTAATAATATCATAAAAGAAAAATTAGAAAAAATATAATCATCTTGTGATGATTTTTTTCTTTTTGTTTGGCATAAAATATGTAAGGTGGTATAATGAATGAAGGTGATAAAATGATTTATTTAGATTATTCGGCGACAACGCCAGTAAATAAAAAAGTACTAGAAACATATGTTAAAACTTGCGAAGATTTTGTTGGAAATCCTAATTCAATTCACCGTTTGGGAGTTGAATCAAACCATTTAATTGAAAAAGCAACAGAACAAATTGCTAATATTATGAAAGTTAAACCATCGGAAATTATATATACTAGTGGTTCAACGGAATCCAATAATTTAATTATAAAAGGTATTGCTAACAAATATAAAAGCCGAGGAAATCATATCATAACAACTGGTCTTGAACACTCATCTGTTTATGGTCCCTTAAACTATTTACAACAAAGTGGAATTGAAGTTGATTTTGTTTCAGTTGATGAAAACGGATTAGTTGATTTAAACCATCTGAAATCTTTGATGAGAGATACAACTATTTTAGTTTCGATTGCTTCTGTTAATAGTGAGATAGGACTTTTACAACCAATAAATGAAATTGGATTATTATTAAAGGAATACCCAAAATGTTTTTTTCATGTTGATGCTACTCAAAGTGTTGGTAAAGTTGCTATTGATTTAACTAATGTTGATTTAGCAACTTTCTCACCACATAAATTTTTTGGTTTAAAAGGAATAAGTGTCTTAATAAAAAAAGAAAAAATTGAACTAGAGCCCTTAATTCATGGTGGTAAGAGTACTACAATATATCGAAGTGGAACTCCCGCGCTACCTTTAATTGTCTCATGTGCTAAAGCATTAAGACTGGCAGTTGAAGACTTAGATGATAAATATGAATATGTATTGAAATTAAATAAACACCTTGTTAATTCATTAAAAGAAGAAAACGATGTTGTAATAAATAGTAATAGTAAATGCATTCCACACATTATAAACATTAGTGTTCCTGGGATTAAACCCGATACTTTTGTTTATGCTTTAGAACAATTCAATATCTTTATATCAACTCAAAGTGCTTGTTCCAGTGGAGATTCCTTATCACAAGCAGTTAATACTCTTACTAAAGATGAAGAAATAGCAAGTTCAAGTTTAAGAATTTGTTTATCACAAATGACAACTAAAGAAGAAGTAGACGAATTTATAAAGTGTTTTAAAATATGTAAAACCCGTTTACAACTAAAAAATAACAAATAATATTGGAGGAACTATGAAAATATTAAAATTTAATGCAATCTGGTGTCCTGGTTGTTTAGTTATGCGACCAAGATGGAATAAAGTTATAAATGAATTACCAGAAATCGAAATAACAGAATACGATTATGATTCTAATAGGGAAGAAGTAGAACTTTGGAACATTGGTAATAAATTACCAGTGGCTATTATTGTTGATGATAAAGGATCTGAATTAACGAGAATTATTGGAGAGAAAAGTGTTGATGATTTGTTTGAAATCATTAATGAGCTAATGGTGAAATAAATGAAACGTTTTAAGTTGTTAGTTATTCTTCTTTTATTTATCTTTTTAATTCCTGTTAGTGCTAAAGCTTCAGAAAAAGTTAATGTTCATTTGTTTTATAGTGATGATTGCCCACACTGTAAAAAGGAAATTACTTTATTAGATAAATTAGAAAAAGAAAATAAAATTGTTGTTTATAAATACGAATTAAGTAACAGTACCCTTTATAAAGATCTTGTTAGTAAAGTTCGAAAAACCTTTAATATTGATAATTCATATGTTCCTTTAACCGTTATTGGGACTAATCATTATATTGGATATAATGATAATACAGCTATCAAAATAGAAAATACAGTTGCATATTATTCTAATAAAACTTATCAAGATATTGTAACAGAAATTATCAATAATCAATTTGATCCAGCAACTGATGAATTTGTTGTTGATGAAATAGAAGAATCATTAATTAAAATCCCTTATTTAGGACTAATCAACCCTAAAGAAATTTCCCTTCCAATAATTGCAGCTGTTATTGGATTAGTTGATGGTTTTAATCCTTGTGCAATGTGGGTATTACTGTTTTTAATAAGTACTTTAATTGGTATGAAAAGTAAAAAAAGAATGTGGATTTTAGGTCTAACCTTTATTATTACATCCGCATTTATATATTTATTGTTTATGGCCTCATGGCTAAAGGTAGCAGTAACAATTACATCGGTTACATGGATGAAAATATTAATTGGGGTAGTAGCCATAACGGCTGGTCTAGTTAATTTAAAAAGCTATTTAAAAAAACTGAAAGAAGAAGATGGTTGTACTGTTGTTGATGATAAGAAACGAAACAAGATTATTGACAAGATAAAAAAGGTAACTACCGAAAAAAGTTTGGTTTTCGCCCTTATTGGAATAATGGCCTTAGCCATTTCCGTAAATATTATTGAACTAGCTTGTTCAGCCGGACTGCCATTATTATTTACTCAAATACTTGCTATGAATGATTTAAATAGTATTCAGTATGTCATATATATGTTAATTTACATTTTGTTTTTCTTAATCGATGACATTATTATATTTGCAATAGCAATGGTTACTTTGGAACTAACTGGAGTATCTACAAAATATAGTAAATATTCACACTTAATTGGCGGAATTATAATGATTATAATTGGTCTTTTATTACTATTTAATCCAAGTTTGTTATCTTTTAATATATAAAACTCATAATTTTATCTCACTAAAAATATAATGTTTTAGGAGGTATATTATGAGTTTTTTTAGAAGTAAGTTTTTAAAAACTTATCGATTTTCGCTAATCCTATTATTATCGATTATTATTGGAGCAATAATTGGTCTTTATCTAGGAGAAGATGCTGTTATCTTTAAACCCCTTGGAGACATTTTTCTAAATTTAATGTTTACAATCGTTGTACCATTAGTTCTTGTTACCGTTTCTAGTTCAATTGCTAACATGGTTAACTTAAGAAGATTAGGAAAAGTATTAGGATATTTATTATTAGTTTTCTTTGGAACAGGAACCATAGCAGCAACCTTTATGCTAATCATTGTAAAATTCATCGATCCAGTTGGAAATGCTAAAATAGTAATTGAGGCTGGTAATGAAATTGCTAAATTAAACATTGGTGATCGAATTGTTTCAGCAATAACCGTAACCGATTTTTCCAATCTATTATCTAGAAGTAATATGTTACCATTAATTGTTTTCTCTATCTTACTAGGTGTTGGAATCAGTCTTCTTGGCAAAGAAGGGCGAGGTCTGGCAGCTGGATTAGAAGTTTTATCAAAAGCCATGATGAAAATAGTTACAATAATAATGTATTATGCACCAATTGGTCTATGTGCTTATTTTGCCAACTTAATTGGTCAATTTGGATCACAACTAATTGAAGGATATGCCAGAAGTATTTTACTATATATTCCCGTAGCTATTGCTTATTATTTAATTTTTTATACCATATATGCTTATATTTCAGGTGGTAAAGAAGGTGTTAAAAGATTTTACAAACATATTTTGCCACCAACCCTAACATCCCTTGCAACTCAAAGTTCACTTGCTAGTTTACCAACAAATTTAGAGGCTGGTAAAAATATTGGTATTCCAAAAGATATAAGAGAAGTTGTCATGCCGATTGGGGCGACAATGAATATGCATGGTAGTGTAATTGGCTCAATGTTAAAAATTTCTTTCCTATTTACCATTTTTAATCAGTCATTTACCGGAATTGATACCTATTTAATTGCAATTTTAATTTCTGTTTTAAGTGGGGTCGTTATGTCAGGAATTCCGGGTGGGGGATTAATCGGTGAAATGTTAGTTGTTAGTCTTTATGGATTCCCTCCAGAAGCCTTTGCTATTATTGCTACAATCGGTATCTTAATTGATGCACCAGCAACTTGTTTAAATGTTGTTGATGATGTATCGGCATCAATGTTAGTAACAAGGTTAATTGAAGGCAAAAACTGGTTAAAGAAAAAATTTGAATAAAAAAAAGGAAATTAAAGTTTCCTTTTTCTATTCAACAGTAACTGATTTAGCTAAGTTTCTTGGCTTGTCAATATCACAACCACGTAATTTAGCAACCTCATA
>JAQWBL010000027.1 GCA_028706395.1 Bacilli bacterium
CCTTTACGGGTTTGTTTAGCAATGCTTCATCACCCTTAGCTTTAACTGCCAGGTAATTACCAGCATGACCCATTAAATAACCATCAATATATACTTCTGGAATAAATTCAATTGCAGCACCAATATAATTGCTCATTGTATTTACTTCTAGTTTTTTAGATAGTTTTAATAATTCTTTAACACGGCTCTTTTTAATAACTGGGTCAATATGATTATCCATTTTAGCAGCGGCTGTCCCTTCTCTTTTAGAGTATGGGAAAACATGAAGTTTAAAAAAGTTTAATTTATTTATAGTGTCAATTGTTTCTAAAAATAATTCGTCGGTTTCACCAGGAAACCCAACAATAACATCAGTTGTTATTAACATATCAGGTCTTATTTGGTGTAATTGATTTATTTTATCAATAAAATAACTAGTATCATATTTACGATTCATATATTTTAATACTTCATTTGATCCTGATTGCAAAGGTATATGCATGTGGTCTACCAGAATGTTGGATTTACTTAAAATATTCATAAAATCATCGTCTAACTCAGTTATTTCGATAGATGAAATACGAACTCTATGTAAATTATCAATTGTTACTATTTCTTCTAATAGTTTAGCTAGTGAGTAGTTATTTAAATCAACACCATAATTACCAGTATGAATACCTGTTAAAACAACTTCTTGATGACCATTTTTAACTAATTCTTTTATTTCTTCAAGAACAACTTCTCTTTTTTTACTTCGAACATTACCTCTTGCAAAAGGAATAATACAATATGAACAATAATTATTACATCCATCTTGGATTTTAACAAACGCCCTTGTTCTATTTGAATTATTTAATTTCATTTCTTCAAAATCAACATCACATATATCTTCTATTTTTTTAATTTGTTGTCTATTTTCTAAATAAGTTTCAATATAATTACCAATCAATGATTTATCAACATTACCTAAAATAATATCAACCCCATCAATTGTATCAACTAACTCATGATTAGTTTGGACTAAACAACCAACAACAACAATTATCGCATCAGGATTACGTTTTATTGCTTGTCTAATCATTTTCATTGATTTGTGATCAGCATTATTAGTAACTGTACAAGTATTTATAATATAAATATCTGCTAATGAATTAAATTCAACAGCCTCATATCCCTTATTTTTTAACACATCCATCATTACATTTGATTCATAAGTATTTACTTTACATCCTAAAGTCTCTATTGCAAACTTCATACTTCACCTCCAAAAAAAATAAAACAAAGGTTTATTCTAAATTCTTTCGAAATTCTCTTAATGCATTTAAGAACTTCTCATTTTTAAGCATTTCTTCCTTTAACTTACTAGTATCAATTGTTTTTTCTAATTCATCAGTTGGCTCTATTTCTTGAACCTTAACTACTGGTTCTATTTCTTCTTCAGTAATCATTTCGATTTCTGGTTCCAAAACATCGATTTCTTCATCTTCTCCTAATTTTGCTCTTCTAATTTTAGGGATTGTTGGATATTCCATATCATTATCAACACGTCCATAAATTGGGGAAATAAATTCTGAATTACGGAATTTACTTACCGCTTCACTTGGAGTATATGGAACTTTTTCTTCTTTTTTTTCAGTTTTTATTTCTTCTTTTGGTATTTTATTATTAATACGAAGTAATTCTTGATAACTAATAATCGATTTTTCTTCTTGTTCTTCTTCAAACGTTCTAACTTGATCTTGTTCTTGATTCATTAAATTACTACGCATTTGTTCAAGAACACTATCGATTTCAATTTTAGAAGGTTCCTCTTTAGTTTCAACTGGCTTTTCAAGATTATTTAAAACTGGGTTTATTTCTTCTAAATTTATTTCTGATTGGTCATTATCGTTACTAAAATCATTTGTATACTTTAAACGATTTTTCTTGTATTTAATAAATTTTATTAAACCTAAAACAATTGCCATAAATAAAACAGCAGTTAAAATAATTAAAATCTTTTCAGTTGTACTCATATCTAAAAAATTATCAATAAACATAAAATCACTCCATATATTCATAATTTATTATACTTAAAATCGCCATTGGTACCGTCTCAACTCGCATAATTCTATTCCCTAAAGAAATGGGAGTGAAACCAAAACTTATTAGTTTTTCTTCTTCTTTTGGTGCGATACCACCTTCTGGTCCTATTACTATATTAATTCTATCATAACCCATATTGTTTTTCAAACAATATTTAATATTATTAATATTCTTAGAAGTACTGCAAATAATATTCAATCCTTCTAAATTTTTAAGATCATTTATCGTCTTAATATTTTCAATAGCCGGTATATCAATTCGTTTAGATTGTTCGCTTGCTTCTTTACATATTGATTGCCAACGCTCTAACTTTTTAATTGATTTTTTATCATCAAGTTTAATAATACTTCGTTCCATAATTAAAGGAATAAATTTAGTTACTCCTAATTCCGTTCCCTTTTGAAAAATTAAATCCATTTTTTGTTCTTTAAGTAACGGCATAATAAGGGTTACTTCGGGCATCTTAGTATTAATATGCTCAAGTTCTTCAATTATATAGACAGCATCTTTACTATCATTTAAACTACATAAAAATAATTGATGATCAAACACTATTTCCATCTTATCATTGGGTTTCATTCGCATTACGGTATTTATATGATATAAATCATTATCATTTAAAATAAATTGATTATTCTTTTTAGATTTTGCAAAATATCTCTGCATCATATCACCCAATTAATTATAGCATAAAAAAAGCGAATAAAATATATTCGCACAATTTTATTTGTTTTTATTAATCCAATCCATGATTGGTTCTTTAGGTAAGTATCCAGATGCTTTAGCAACAGGTATTCCATTTTTAAATAAAATTAAAGTTGGAACACTCATTACACCATATTGATGAGCCAGATTCCCGCTTTCATCAATATCAATTTTAACAATATCAAAGTCACTTCGATCATTGGCAATTTCTTCTAGTACTGGTCCTAGCATACGACAAGGTCCACACCATGTTGCAAAAAAGTCAACAAGGACTAAATCTTTGTCAATTAACTCCTTAAAGTTTTCTTCATTTCCTAAAACGATCATATTATCTTCCTTTCTAACGATATTTTTGTAAGATAATTTCAACATTATCTATTTGTAATTTATTTCTTTCAATTAAATCATCAACAGTATTTAACGAGACGATTTTTTTACTTAATAATAAATCTAAGGCTTCTAAATTAAATTGATTAGGATCTTTTTCGGTCTTATATTTTTCTTTTAAATTATTAAAATCACCAACAATAGCTACTGTTTTATCAACAAATGATGATAAAACGGGTGTGTTTCCTAATATTTTATCTTTGTATTTAGATTCACTAGCAAACGATATATTAAAAAATGGTAGTGATATAACATATAGAAAAATAAAAGCTATTACATAGTATTGTATTATCCCGACAACGGCTCCTAATAGTTTAGATGGTATTCCCAAGATAATTGTCATATTTAAAATTCCTTCAAATAATTTTGTGGCAAACATTAATATTTTTAATATTAAAGATAATCCAAGTAATACTACTAAAAAAGCAATAAATTCATATAGTAGTATATTTAAAACAGATACCCCTTTTATTAGACCACCAAAATTAAAAAATGGTAGTGTCCTAAATAAAAACTCTGATATTGGGCCTCTTAAGTTAAATGCCAAAACAACAATTATAATAAAGCCAACGGAACTAACCAATTGTCTTGTAAATCCTCTTTTAAATCCAATAGATGCACCAAAAAGTAAAAAGATTATAATTACTAAATCGATTATATTCATATGTTACCTCCAATATCATTATATTATAAAATAATTAAAAAAGAAAGTATTTTGGTTTTATTTGTGGTAAAATTGAATTAGGAGGTATATTAATGAATATAACTTTAAAAGTAAGTGAAAATACTAAGGAAAAAATGATTAAATATTTTGAAGATAAAAAAAGAGAAAAGACACCACCTTATGCGGTTTTTCAAGCAGACGAAAGTGATACCGTTGTTACTTTATATGAATCAGGAAAAGTTGTTTTCCAAGGAGTAAGTGCGGATATCGATGCTGCTATGTGGAGTCAAATGGAAAAAAATTTGAATCCTTCTAAAGAAGTTGAAATATCTAATAATGATAACAAGAAAGATAAAGATAAAAAAGATATCGTTAATAAAAATCTTTATTATTTTTCTAATAGTATTGGTTCTGATGAAGTTGGAACTGGTGATTATTTTGGTCCCGTTGTTGTTACAGCCGCTTTTGTTAAAAAAAACGACATTCCCCTTTTAGAAGAATTAGGAGTTACCGATTCTAAAAAATTAACAGACGAAAAGATATTAAATATTGTTCCAAAATTCATCAAAAAAATACCTCATGAAACAATATTGTTATCAAATACTGATTACAATAATTATTACAATGAGGATATTAACTTGAATAAGATTAAAGCCATTCTTCATAATCGTGTTTTATTATCAATGGTTAATAAAGAACCAGTTTATGATTTTGTTATTGTCGACCAATTTGCTAATCCTTTTGTTTATTATAATTATTTAAAAGGTAGTCAACATGTATTTAGAGATATTACCTTTTTAACTAAAGCAGAAAGCATTAGTTTGAGTGTTGCTTGTGCTTCTTTAATTAGTCGTTATCACTTTATAAAGAGTATGGACAAATTAAGTAGTGAATTAGGAATTTCACTTCCTTATGGATCTGGTGTTAAAGCTGATGAAGTTGGTTATGAAATAATCCAAAAATATGGATTTGATAAATTAAAAGATTACGCGAAATTAAATTTTAAAAATACGGAAAAAATTAAAAATTATGAAAATAAATAACTCTATGCAAATGCATAGAGTTTTTCTTATTTTTTCTTTATAATATCTTTTTTTAACATTTTTTGATTAAAATGATTAGCAACTTGTTCACCTTCAATAGTTTCACGATTAACGGTTGCCTCATACTTAATTCCTTTGTGATGCATCTTATGTTTCATAATGCTACCTTCAATAAATTGATCACTTATATCAATACTTTTATTTAATATATCAACAACTTCAATCAAATCTGAATATATTTCTTCTAAACCTTCTGCTTGATATTTAGCAACACGAGTATTTATTGCTCTAACAATATCTTCAAGTCTTCCTTCTTCCGCAATTTGCTTATTAATTACAAAGTTAATATCAGTAATCAATTTTTCATAATTAAACTGATTATGTTTAAAAAGTGCGATTTGTTTAAATAGATAACTATATTTCATAACCTTTAAATATCCAACAAATACTTTGTTACGATAAAAATAACTATCTAATTTATTATTTACTACGGTTTCCATACTACACACCTCGATCTTTTTTCATTAGCACAAGTTGTTTTTCATTAATTTTTTCTCTAGTTGTCAAGACATCTTCAAATGGCATTGCATATCTTTCATCTAATGCTGCGACTTGTTTTAATCTATCATTTTGATCAGTAATATACATTTTGCTTGTTACTAATCCTTGATGTAGTTCTCTAACATATAAGTTTAAACCAGTCCTTAAGTAATTAGCATATTCAATGTCTTTTTGGCGACTTAACTTTTCAATATAATCAAGCAGTGATAAGACATCATTGCTATCCCCTTTTTGTTTTTCCAACATATAGTTTACTTGCCATGATAAGGTATCAAGATCAATAAAAGGTATTTCCTTCCTAAATAATTTTTTTAATCGAATGTTGACTTTCATTAAGTATAACTTATCAATAAACATTGCATTGTCACTTAGGTACCTATCAACTCTTTCATCTAATTTCATAATACTCCCCCTCACATTGTTGCAAGTATTATAACATTATATTCACTTTTCGACAACTTTTAATTAAAAAAAAACTCTAATTATAATTAGAGATTCTTTAATTTTTCTTCATATGCCTTTTGTAATACATATATTTCTTTACTACTCATAAATAAAATAACGGCATTTTTATGAACTAATAATTTGTCTGCCATATCATTATTAATATATTCACCATTATCAAGTAATTTAATAATTTCATGAGCATCAAATGGTTCAACATCTTCTTTTCGATCAACATAAACATCCATGACATAAGCTTTGTCAGCAAGATTTAAAGCATCAACAAATTCTTGTTTAAATTTAGCCGCTCTTGACCAAGTATGAATTAATAAAACAGCGACTATTTCTTTGTCTGGATATTTTTGACGAGCACCTTTAATAGTTACTTTGACTTCGGTTGGATGATGAGCATAGTCATCAATTGTTACGATATCACCGATAACTTTTTCTTTAAAACGACGTTTCGCACCTTGAAAAGTCTTTAAATATTTTGAGACTTCTTTAGCATCTATTCGCTCGTAATAACAAACAGAAATAACTGCTAGTGAGTTTAATAACATATGCTTACCATAAAGCGGAAGATCAAAATGGCCATAATAATTACCTTCAACAAAAACATCAAAACTAGTTCCGTCATCACCAAATTCAACATCTTTAGCAATTATATCATTATCATCATCTAAACCATAAAAGAAAATTGGTTTGTCGACATTTAATGAATGAGTATATGGATCATCACCACAAGCAATAACCATTTTTTCAGCCTTATTAGCATATTGCTCATACGCTAAAATAACATCATCAATATCTTTATAATAATCAATATGATCTAATTCAATATTAGTAATTATGGCATAATATGGATTGTATGCTAAAAAGTGACGTTTATACTCACAAGCCTCAAGGGCGAAATATTCATTTTCTTTAGTGGCATATCCCGTACCATCACCAATTAAATAATTACTTCCACGAATATTATTCATAACATGGGCCATCATTGAAGTGGTAGTTGTTTTCCCATGACATCCTGAGATCCCAATTGTTTTAAACTTTTTCGTTAATTTACCAACCATTTCTTGATAAGAATAAATTTTAAGTCCTAATTCTTTTGCACGGACTACTTCCTCATGATCATCACGAAAAGCATTTCCTTGAACAATTGTCATTCCTTCTTTAATATTGTTCGCTGAAAACGGATAAATTGTAATTCCTCTTTCAATTAATGGAATTTCTGTAAAGAAATGATCTTCTTTATCACTTCCTAATACATTGTAACCTAGATCAAACATAATTTGTGCCAAAGCAGCCATTCCTGTTCCTTTAATACCTATAAAATAATACATACAATACCTCCTCTTTATATTATACAATAAATAATTGAATTTAACTCAAAAAATTAATAATTATTGGTCCTAAAATAAGTAATAATATTAACGGAATAACAAAGATAACCGATAATATACTAACTTTATTAGGTATTTTGTTAATTTTTTCTTTTACTTCTAATAATTGTTTTTCCCTTAAAAAATCGATTTGATTGTACATCGTTTCTAATATACTATTACCAAAAATATTAGTTTGGATAATATTTAAAATAATATTATTAATAGTAATCGATGGGATTCTTAATTTCATATTTTCTAATGCTTCAGGTAATGATTTTCCAAATTTTGTTTCCATTAGAGTCTTTTTAAACTCATTAGATAAATTGGATTCAACATTGAAGCAAGTTGTTTCTAGGGCCTGCTCAAGATTCCTGCCTGATTCTAGAGTCAGTGTTAATATTTCAAAAAATTGAAGAGCTTCTGCATCAAGCATTGACGCCCTTTTTTTCAAATGATAATCAATAAAGCTATAATCAAATAGAAAATAAAACATAACAGATAAGATCGGAGCATAAATATATCCAAAATCAAACATAAAGAGAATAGCAATAAATAATAAGGCGGTCATTAAAAAACGAACATTCATATATCTAATTGCATCAATAAATTTTATATCGCCCATCATATCAAGTTTTTGTTGAATCATAACAATATCTTGATCGCGATATATTTTTCTAATTACTTTGTTTTTAGATTTTGTATTATACATTTTCTCACAACCTTACTCTTACAAATTTTTGGATTATATAAATATATGTTATATAAATTGTCAACATTATAAGTATTAAAATACCACCTAGTTCTGTTGTATATAATGGTATAAAATAATTAGGATTAATTAAATTAACAACGATTACAAATAAGATTGGTAATCCAATTAAAATATTAATAATTATTTTAGATCCACCAGTTAATGATTTTAGTTCAAGTTTAAGTTTCTTTTTATTAAACAAAGTTTTTTCAATTGATGAAAAGACATTATTAATATTCCCACCAGTTTTACTTAAAATTGTTAAAGCCACCGTTAAATAAGTTGCTTCTTCTAATTTGATTCGTTTAGCAAATCTTTTGAAAACAATATCGATTGATAAACCAAAGTTTATTTCTAAAGCCATTTTTTGAAACTCTCTCGATATTGGTCCTTCTATTTCTTTAGTTACTAACTCAATAGCTTGAATAATACTGTTTCCTGATTTAAAAGCATTATTCATAACCGTAATGGCTTGTAAAAAATCATTTTCTAACTGATTTCGATAATTTCTATATTTAATCATATAAATAATGTTGGGGGTAAAGAAACCAAAGAATAGTGGAATAATTATTTCATAAACATTAATTAATTCGTATTGGACTAATTTAGCTAAGAAAGCTACTAATAAAAAGAAAAATGAGATAATTATTTTTTCACTAA
>JAQWBL010000028.1 GCA_028706395.1 Bacilli bacterium
GCTTAACTGGTTCTTTAACAGTTTCAACAGGTTTAACTTGTTCTACTGTTTCTTTTTCAACTTTTTTTGTTTGTGGTTGTTCTACGTTTCTTCTAGAATCGTGATGTCTTTCACGTCGGTCATTTTGATGATCATTTGATCTAAAATTTCCTCTATTATTTGAACGATTACGATTATCAAATCTTCTTGGACGTTCTTCTTTACGTTTAACTGTTTCTAATGCTCTTTCCATAATAGTTTCAGCACTATCTTCTTTATCTTCTCCGTAAGTAAATTCGATGATTTTGCCACCAGTTGCAGCATTAATTGCATTAGCCATAACAGCTGTAATTAATTTAACTGCTCTAATAGCATCATCGTTACCTGGAATAACAAAATCTACCATATCAGGATCACAATTAGTATCAACTATTCCAAATACTGGAATATTTAATTTTCTTGCTTCCCTAATAGCAATTTCTTCCTTAGATGGATCAACAATAAACATTGCAGCTGGTAATTTGTGCATATCACGAATTCCTGCTAATAATGTATTTAATTTGTCATATTCCTTTTGAAGTCCAATAACTTCTTTTTTAGGTAATACTTCAAATGTTCCATCTTTTTCCATTTTTTCGATTTCTTCTAAACGTTTAATTCTTTTTCTGATTGTCCTAAAGTTTGTTAAGGTTCCACCTAACCATCTTTCATTAACATAATAAGAATCAGATCTTAAAGCCTCATCCTTAACTGCTTCACTTGCTTGTTTTCTAGTTCCTACAAATAAAACTTTTCCACCATTTGCTGCAATATTGTATAAAGCATTGTATGCTTCCTCAATCATTTTTGCAGTCTTTTGTAAATCTATAATATAGATTCCATCTCGTGAAGTATAAATATACTCCTTCATTTTTGGGTTCCATCTTTTGGTTTGATGACCAAAATGAACTCCTGATTCCAGTAAATAACTCATTGACACTACTGCCATTTTATTCCTCCTTTTGTTATTTCCTCCGATATATCACCTTTAAACACCACCATGTTGGCACTAGGCATTTAAATCAATATCGTGTGTATTTGAAAAAGCCATAACTATTATATCATAATTATATGTAATTACAAATGTTTTTGATTATTTTTTAAATAAATTATAACCTTATTTATTATATAATAAATTTTTTATTTTAATATATTACTTCCTATTTTAACTATCTTTAAGTCTTAGTCTACTAACAACATTATTAGCAACAAAAAGAGCGATACCAAATGCTAATACTATTAACATGTTTATCAAAATTGGTTGTAAAGATGATAAATCATAACTTGTTAGAGTAACAATCTCATTATTGTTTTTAATAAACCAATATGATGGTAAGAATTGAGCAATTGATAAAACAGTACTTCCTAGTAATTCTTGTGGTACAAAAGCCCCGCAAAGAAAACTCGAACCAAGTGATAACACATTGGCAATACCATCAGTTGCTTCCCTACTTTTAACAACACTACCAATAAAGAATCCTATTGCTAAAACGGTAATGGAAAAGACAAATGAATTAATTATTAAAAGTAGACCGTGATTTGTTAACATACTACCCGGATATAAAATAAAACTAATAATTATATATATAAGCCATACTGCTAGTGTTAAACAGAAACTACCTAAAAATAATTGAAAATTTAGTTTTTTATAGGAAAAACTACTTACTAAGTTTCTTCTTTTAATATTACTGTTTTTGTATGAATTTATAACCATACCTACTATATAAACACAAATCATTAAAAAAGTATAATTAAAAAAGTTGAAAAAATAATTAATTGTTACAGAAGTATCCATATTAGAATTCTCACTTAAAATAATATTAGCATTTAATTTTAAGTCAATTTTGATATTTTCAGCAATTTCTACTTGATCCATGTCACTTGCAACATAAACTTTAGCAATATTTAAATATCTATTTAGAAGTATTTCCGTATACTTCATACTATATGAATCAGGAATATTCATAGTATCTATTTTAGGATTTTTAGAAGCCATAAAGTCGTCAGTGAAATTCTCTGGAATAATTAAAATATAATCTACTTCTCGGTAAAACAATGCATCTCTTAAAGCTTCTTCATCATCTTTTAATTCCTTAATTTCAGCATTGTCTCCTAGATAATTTACAAAACTTTCAATTAAGACCGTTTCTTGATCGCGATTTATTACCGCAACATTTGTCTTAGTTGATGAAAAGGAATCACTAGTATTAGTAGTATTTGCATTAGTCGCAAAAACAGCAAAGGCAACAAAGATAATGGTATAGGTAATAATCATTGAACTATATTTTTTTAAAACCTTAAAATAATTATTAAAGACTATCATATTTTTTCCTCCTTATAAAAATATAAGAAATAAGGAACATTACTAACGTAAACACAAGAAGACCTATAACATTATAAAAATATCTGTCTAATGTATTATAATAATACAAGGAATATAATCCATCAGTAATAAAATTAACTGGATTTATATTTGCTAAAACAGGTATTTTATTGGCTATGATATATTTAATTTGTAAAACCATCATCCCCGCTAAAAAGCTAAATAACATAGTTACGGAAATTAAAATCGACATCTTCATGTTCTCGCTTTTTTTATTGCTTACCCCAATTAAAGTTCCAAGCGATGTTCCTGCTAAACTACCCACAAAAGTAAGTAATAAAACTGGCAAAATTTGATTGCCAAGATCTATTTTCAAAATAAATAATAAATAGCCTAATAAAATTAATACTTCGCTATAATGAATAACAATGGCTGCTAAAAAAGATGCTAATAATAGTTTAAATTTATGAACTGGTGAGACACTAACACGGGCTCCCTTTTTACTTAAATTCGCCTCTGTTTCAATAACGGCATTAACACCAAAGGTTCCGCCATAAAGACAAATCATCCCAATCAAAGTATAAAAATAAACCACGATTGGATCAACATTTTCATTACTTACATCATTAAAATTACTAGTGCTTTCATTTAATTTTTCTAATACACCATTTCTAATCGCTTCGGGATTTGACTTAGAAATGTTATTGATAACACTTACTACTTGATAATAATTATCAACTACACTTTTAATCGTTGATTGATTAATTCCGTTATTTTTAATAACAACATTTATTTTATCATTAACAATGATATAACCAGATATTTCATCATCTTGTAATAATGTTTTAGCTTTTTCTAAAGAAACATATTGGGTATTAAATAATTGTTCTTCACTATCTTCTGACAATGATTGAATTAGATCTTTAAAATTTTCTTCAACTTTAAAATTATCATTATTTACAACGGCTAAATCAATTGTCTCAAAATATTCACCACTTGTAAGATTTGAGAATGCTAAATTAAATAAGGTTGCTAAAATTATGGGGAAAACTAATGTCCAAAAAATAGCCGATTTACTTCTAAGAAGAATTTTCAATCGATTGATAAATATATGCCAAAACATATTAATCCCTTAACTCTTTCCCAGTTAGTTCTAAAAAGACATCATTTAAGGTTGGTAATTCCGAGAAAATTTTATTATATTTTATCTTGTTTACTTGCATGAAATCAATTAAATCTTTCAAATTATGTTTTCCCTTTTTATAAGTAACAAATAATATATTATCATTATAAATTACTTCACCAATATTTTTAGAACCTTTTAATTCTTCTAAAAATTTATCATTAAAACTTTCTAGTTCAACAGTTATTTTTTCTTCAATACTAACTAGTTCTTTTAATTCTTTAGACGTTCCACTAGCAACAATTTTCCCTTTGTCTAAAATAATAATTCGATCACAAAGAATTTCCACTTCTTCCATATAATGTGTGGTATATACAATCGTTGCACCATTTTTATTTAATTGTTTGATACCTTCTAATATATTATTTCTACTTTGTGGATCTACAGCAACTGTTGGTTCATCTAAGATGATTATTGAAGGTTTATGAGCGATTCCACAAGCAATATTAAGACGCCTTAAAAGACCTCCGCTTAATTGTTTAGGGTAAAATCTTTCAAATTCTTTTAATCCAACTAAATCAATAGCATCACTAATATATTGTTGTCTTATTTTTTTATCATTAACATATAGTCCACAAAAATAATTAATATTTTCATATACCGTAAGTTCATCAAAAACAGCAACGTCTTGAAACACCACTCCTATTTTACTTTTAATATCATAAGCATCAGGAGTCATTTCTTGACCCAATATTTTTATGCTACCTTTATCAAAGTTTAATAATGATAATATACAATTAATGGTCGTTGATTTCCCACTACCGTTAGGTCCTAACAAACCAAGGATTTCTCCTTCTTTTACTTCAAAAGATAGATTATCTAAAGCTTTAAAATCTTTATAGTGCTTAGTTAATTTTTTTACTTCTATTATATTTTTCATCAGTTCACTCCTCTATAAACATTATACTATTTTTTTTCTAAATTAAGTAGTATTTCTTTAATTGTCAATCCACCTGCATATCCAACCAACTTTCCACTTGATCCAATAACACGATGACAAGGAATAATAATTGGTATAGGATTTTTATTGTTGGCATTACCAACCGCCCGACAGGCATTAGGTGAATTAATTATCTTGGCAATTTCTTTGTATGTTTTGGTTTCACCATAAGGTATTTTTTGTAATGTTTGCCAAACACACTTTTGAAATTCAGTTCCCCTATAATCAAGTGGAATATCAAAAGTTTTACGACTACCTTTTAAATACTCATCAATTTGGTTATAAGTACGTTTTATTAATGGAGTTTCTAATATTTCATAATTATCATCATTATCACCAAAACAAATACTCGTGACAAAATCATTACTAGCAACTATTCCTATCTTACCAATTATGGTGTCATAAAAATAAATATATTGAATGTTACCACCTCATATATTTATTTTATCATAGATAATAAAAAAAACTAATGTTTTATTAGTTTTATAAAAAGTCTTTTAATTTTTGAATATTGTCTTCTTCTGTTTTTAACAACTTTTCCATTAAATCATTAATTTCTTTATCCGCTTCCTTATATTTTTTTAAATTTTTAGTAGCATCTAAGACTCCCATATTACTTCCCGTTATTAACATTTCAGCAATATGTGAAGGCGATTTATCGGTAAGGGTTTGGATATTAATCATTAAATACGTTCTTATTTTTTCAAGAGCATTTAAACCTTCTTCATCACAATTGTTTTGTTCCAATAATTTTTTGGCATCTCCATTGATTTCTTTATATTCTTTTAATTGTGATTTAAGTTGTTTTCCAAACTCTTCCCCTTCAGCAATATCAATTAATTGACTAATCGTTTCAATTCCCATTTGAGAATTTTGATAAATAAATTTTAATAATTCAATATTTTCATTCATAATTATTTCCTCCAATTATATTATGAAATAATTAGAAATAATTATTCAATTGTTTTATAAGTTTCTTCAATCAGATGGGCAAGATTTTTTGAAGAATAATTATTTAAATGACATCCATCAATTGTCAGACCTAAGTTTCTTTTTTTACTAATAAATTCAGTTAATTGTAAATAAGATGTTAGCAATGTATCAAATCCTACTAATAATGGATTTTTAGACATAAACGAAAACCCCGTGTTTTTTAACTTACCTTTTTCAACTACTTGCCATGAGTAATAATCAACAAAAGGAATATCATACTCTAAACAAAGATTTTTTATAAGTTCATTATATTCAACTATTTTTTCGCTTAAACAAACTTCCTTAGTTTCAAGATAAGGTAAACTAAAAATTAAAATTTGTTTATTACTTGACTTTAAAATTTTTAACATCTTAATATATTCTTCTTCAAATTCTAAAATTTTTTTAGTTGGGATACTACCTCTTTTAAATAACATCTTAACTCGTAATCTCCACATCCAAGAATAGTCATTTAAAAAGGGCTGGATAATATCGTTAGTACCAATACCAACAATTATTCCTGTTACATCATTATTCCTTTTAAGACTTAAAGTTTTAGTAAGACGTTTAGTCATACCTATTAAGGTGTCACCTGATAAACCCATGTTTTTATATTTTTTTTTATTAGTTAAATATTTTAAATATGTTACACCAGGATGTCCTTTAGTAATGCTATCCCCAAAGCACAATATTTTCTTTGCCATATTATTACTTCCTTTTTAATTCATTTTATCGTAGTTATTTACATAATCAGTTACATAACCTTCAAATATTTCTTCATAGTTATTCATATTATCAATAATATCAATCGGTTTAAAAAATTCAGGATGTTTTTGACTCTCAAAAACCCCAGTTTCTAAAAATAAGATTGATGCAAATTGGGTACAAAAATAACGATTTTTTCTTTTTAACCTAATATTTAGTCCAGATGCTACAAGACCTAGAAAGTTGTATTTTAATATCTTTTGGTTTTTTTCATAAACTTCTAATTCCGATAACATTTTTTGATATTGATCTTCAGTTACTTTTATTTTGTATACAATACACTCTGATTCAGGATTTTTTTTAAAAACTCCTTCTCTTAAATCTTCAATCACAAAACCACCAGAAAATGGATTATTAGGATTTACTCTACCAAAAGAATACATATTATTTAATTTATCATCTAAAGATATTGAAACATGCACATATTTCTTTTTAAGAACAAATCGCAATAATCTTGATAACCAAGTTCCTGTCTTGGAAAATACTAAATAAATTTCCATCTTCTACCACCACACTACTTTTTATTAATTTTCTAAAACATCATCATATTCATTTGTTTTTTCCACCATATACTTAGCATAAGGACATAATGGAATAACTATTTTATTTTCATGTCGAGCATATTCAATAACACTCTTTAATAATTGCTCGCCAATACCTTTCCCTCTTAATTCATCAGAGACATAAGTACTATCAATAATTAATCTTTTTTCTCCGGCTTTCACATAGGTCATTATAGCAATTGCCTTATCTGGACTTTCCCCAATGTAAAACGAATCATCACTCGCTTTAATTATCATATTGTCACCTCTTTAATCAAACATTCTATTATTATTTCATTATACACTAAAACTCCATTATTTTATCATTATTTATAAAAAGCCTTTTCGGCTTTAATTATGTTTTTTTGGTTGCTTTGGCATTAATCACAAATGGAACAAGATTAGTCTTTTTATTCTATTACTCTTCACCATAATAATTATATCTAAAATTTATTTTTATATTTACATTTTCTGCACAATTCTTCTTCAATGTTTCTGTTTTGAAAACCAGTGATTATTTTCTTAGTTCTGTCACTCTCTAAAACAGTTTCTATATTATCATAATAGATGTTACCAAGATTTAGATCACCATTATTATCAAGACAACACGGAACAATTGTTCCATCAACTAAAATAGCAATATGATCTTTTAATCCATAGCAATACCCTTCTGGTGTTTCTTCATAATTATTTATGTCTGGCCACTCAAATTCTGATTCAATTGATAAGAAAATGTTTTTGTCTAGTTGTTTCTTATCTTGTATTTCATTAACCTCGAATTCTTCTAATAACATTTGTTTTAAAATTATGTTATTTTTTGATTGTTCACTCCAAAGTCTTAACGATAAATATATATTAGTATCTTTAATAAAATTTCTTAATTTTCTAATTGTTAGCCTTACTTTTTCAATATCATTAGTACTTTGCATAGAATAATTAATTTGTCTAATATTTTTATTATATAACATATCGATTAAAGTGCCATTAGTAGTTATATTAACAAAGAATCCCTTTTGATTAGCTAGATCTATAAATTCATTAATATGAGGATGCATTAAGGGTTCCCCTTTAACATGCAAATAAATATAATCCGTATATTCTTTTATTTGACTAAGAATATAATTAAAATCATCTAAATCCATATACTCTTTTTTACGATTATGAGGTGCACAGAAAGAACAAGATAAATTACAAATATTAGTTATTTCAATATACATTTTCTTAAATCTTTTTTTCATTTTTCACCAACTTTTCATATATCTTAAAAGGTAACATCTTTTAAGAACATCTCAACCTAATTTATCCCCTTTTTCTACATCTTGTTCTGGCATAATTAATATAACTCCCTTTTTAGAATAAACCCCTAGCACTAATACTTCCGACATGAAATCCGCAATCTGTCTAGGGGGAAAGTTTATTACACCTAATACTTGTTTTCCAATAAGTTCATCTTCTTTATAACATTCTGTAATCTGAGCACTTGATTTTTTTACGCCTATTTCATCACCAAAATCAACCCATAATTTATATGCTGGTTTCTTTGCTTTTAAAAAAAAATCAACTTTTACAATTTGTCCAACCCTAATATCTAATTTCATAAAATCTTCAAAAGTTGCCATAAATTCCTCCTATTTTATTTATAAAATCTGTTTTCACTTTTATTTTTTTGTGATTAAAACAACACTCTCAACGTGATATGTATTGGCAAACATATCAACAGGTAAGATATGTTTTATGTCAAATGATTCTCTTAATTTTTCAAGATCACGCGCCAAAGTAATGGGATCACACGAAACATATATAATCTTACTTGGATTATATTCTTTTAATTTATTAA
>JAQWBL010000029.1 GCA_028706395.1 Bacilli bacterium
AAAATTATACAGTTGTTGCAGTCGAGGTTAATAAACGTGATTTTACTTTTTTCAGAGATCGTGATTTAACTTCAGCTAGTGATGCTACACTAAATGGTGTAATTAACAAAAATACTGGTTGTGATGTCATTTTAATTGACATTAATGATAGTGCAACAGCTGAAAGTTTATGTCATGATGTTGTATATTTAATTGAACCATCGATTATTAAACTTAATAAATTTATGATGGTAAATATAAAAATGCTTGATCGACTTAAAAACAAAATGGTTATTTTAAATCAAAGTATGCTTAGTTCTAAAGATGTTTTGGATTTTGAATATGAATCAAAGCTAAAAATATTTTTCAACATGCCACCATTAGACGAACGTCAAACGGAAATTCATGTGTTGAATGCCTTTTTAACTAGACTTGGATTTGAACGTCAAAAAACAGAAGAAATGGAAAAAAAGAGTAAAATACTGGGTTTATTTAACATATAGACATTGACAATTATTTGAAAATGTCGTATTATATGATTATTAGAGGAGGTAAATTATGTTTATATTAAATGTTTGCGAATCAATACCAACAGAAATAACTAACTTAATTGCAACAATTGTTACTTTAATTAAAATTGCTGTGCCTGTTATTTTAGTAATTTTAGGTATGTTAGATTTAGGTAAATCTGTTTTATCACAAAAAGAAGATGAAATTAAAAAAGGTCAACAAATCTTTATTAAAAGGCTTATCGCAGCAGGTCTAGTATTCTTTGTAGTTGCTATTGCACAATTTGTAGTAGGGATTGCAAATGGTGGCAACAATGATAATAATTTTTGGGAATGTGCTGCTGGAATATTAGGAGCATAATTAATTAATATTTAAATACACTGTACAATACTTAAAAAACATTAATATTTGTTTATTATTGTTTTTTTTTATGCTATAATATATGTGTTAGATTATAGTTATAGGGGATGTAGAATGAAAAGCAAAAAATATCTATTTATAGTACTTTTTTTCCTATTATTTTTGAGTAAAGTTTCAATAATCGATGCTCGTCTAGTTAAAGAAACTGATACAGGTGGTAGTTCAAAAACTAATTATTTAATTTCCACTTGTGAGTATCGCAATGATGAAGGTAAGACAATTGTTGTTAAAAGAGAATTGTCTAAGCAAAAACCAAACATTGATCGTTATTTAAATGTTAAACAAACAGTTGATGGAAAGAAGGTTAGCTTTAGTTCTGATGATAACACTTATTATTACTTAAGTGATTGTCCACAATCAGTTAATAAAAAGGCTAAAAAGGTATCATCTTCAAAAGATGAATATGATTATAAATTAGTAAAAACAAATTATAGCAAACCACTTAAAAGTAATAAATGTTATTACCAAAATGATAGTGGAACTTCAATTGAGTTTGTTTCGGGTTTAAAACCATACACATCAGGGAAACAAACAACATATAGATATGAATATTCTGTTAAGTTATTAACTAGTGATATGGGTAAACAAGAAGATTATTATCCTACATCAATTGACTTTTGGGATTACTATGAAAGATTTTCAACAGGTGGTTGTTATAAAACGGCTTTATATAATCCTTCTGGGGATGGTTTCCTAGGTTTAGGAGCATCAGGATTACAATTTTCTGATGAATCTAATCCGGCTGCACCATCAGGTTGGAAAAAGTATGAAACTTTAGCATTCACTGCTGATGAAAATGCTATGAAGGAAAACAATAACAATCTTAAAAACACGATGGATGATGCAACTAAGGCTGTTGAAGATTATCAAAAAGAACAACAAAAATTAGAAGAAATGAAAGCTGATGATTCTACATATACAGAAGCACAGATTGAAGAACAAGAAAATAAGGTTGAACAACTAAAAACCGAAAGTGAAGATTTATCAAGTGCGGCATTATTAACTTGTAAAGAATATCGTGACTCGGCAGTTATATCAGCAGAAATGGAAGAAAAATGTGCAAGCTTTAGACAACAAGTATCATCTTGGGTTGAAGCAGGTGTTATTAGTGACTTTCATTCAGGCTGTGCGATGCTTGGTAGTTTAAATGATTGGTTACAAGCGTTTTTCAATTTCATTAAAATATTAGCGATTGTTTTATTAATTGTTTTAGGAATATTAGATTTTGTAAAAGCACTATTAAGTGGAAAAGATGATTCTCTGAAAGTTGCTTGGAATGATTTTGTTAAAAGATCAATTGCTTTAATATTCTTATTCTTATTACCATTTATATTAGAATTCTTATTGTCAGAACTTGGCGTTTTTGATAACAATCCAAGTATGTCACAAGAAGAAAGCAGACTCTGCGATATTGAATAAAGGAGGGATTAATATATGGCTATGATGATTCCAAAAGCATTACGTAGTATTGTTGCTTGGTTAGACACATTAGTTTATGGAATAATTGGAACTATTTATGATCTCTTTTTAATGATTTCTCAAACTAATCCATTTACAAGTGAGACAATTGAAATTTTTGGGTCTCGTATATATTCATTATTGGGAATAATAATGTTATTTAAATTGTCTTTTTCATTAATAAATTATATTATCAATCCTAGTGAAATGACAGACAAGACCAAGGGCGGTTCAAAAATGATTTTTAATGTGATGATTGTATTACTACTAATCGTTTCAACGCCATCTATCTTTAAAGCAATATTTGAATTTCAAGCGATTGTTTTACAAGAAAATATTATTGGTCAAGTTATTCTTGGCGTTGGTGGAGATTCTACTAAAGATACTTATAAACGTGCTGGTCAGATTATGTCGTTTGATGTATTTATTGCCTTCTATAAACCAGATATTACTGAGTGTGAAGGAAATTATATGTATAAAGACACAGCTACTGGTGAACTCGAACTTGAGAGTGGTTGCTTAAATGCTTTAAATGCCATTGACACTGGTATTGGTGCTGGTAATCAATATAAAAAGGCTCTTCAAAACAAATCGATGAAAATATTATTGGAGTCTGATTTGTTACATCTTACAAAACCAAATGAAAACAAGTTTGTCTTTGACTATACTGCTTGGATATCAACTTTTGCTGGAGGCTTTGTTGCTTGGATATTGTTAGTATTTTGTATTGATATTGCAATTAGGAGCGTTAAGCTTGGCTTTTATCAATTAATTGCGCCGATTCCTATCGTTTCATATATTGATCCTAATAGTGGAAAAAGTGGAATGTTTAGAAAATGGGTTAAAAGTACAGCGACAACATTCCTTGATGTATTTGTTAGACTTGCTGCGGTATTCTTCGCAATATTTATTATTTCAAATCTAGATAATATGGAATATTATGATGCTGCTAGTCAACAAATGGTTCAACAAAGTAACTTATTTGTAAAAATATTTATTATTTTTGGAGCATTATTATTTGCTAAACAATTACCAAAAATAATTAAAGACTTAACTGGTCTTGATTTAGATGGTGGATTTACATTGAATCCAATGAAAAAACTTGGTGCTTCACCAATTGCTTCTGCTGCCATTGGTGGTGTAGCTGGTGGTATTGGAGCAATGGGTGCGAACTTAGTGGCCGGTGTAGCTGGTAAAAGAGGAATTGGAGCTACTGCTTTAAGTATGGCTGGTGGAGCATTTAGTGGTGGTGGCCGAGGTGTAATTGGTGGATTGAAATCTGGTGGAAAAGGTTCAGCCCTTGATTCTGCTCGTACAGCAATTGCTGGAAGCAATCAAGCAAGAAATCGCCACAATACAATTCGTGAATTAAATGCAACTAACCCAGATAATAGAATAACCCTTTCTGACAGATATTTTCAAGAACCAATTAAAAGATGGGCGGGAGTTAAAAACCGTGATGCTGGTGTTGGTGTGCTTGATAAACAAAGCAAGTTAATTACTAAAGAAATGGCTGATTACGATCAACAAGAAAATGCTTACAGGATGGAATATGCTCAAGCCACATCGGCTGGTTTAAAAACTGGAATTTATTCACTTGATGATTTTGATTTTGCACAAGAAAAAGTTGATATTGTTAGAAATGTCGATGGACAACAAGTGGTATCTAAGGGATATGATTTTGATGTTTATAAACAAAGAGTAGAACAAGAAAATAGAACTTTACCACCTGATAAGAAAATCGAAGTATTAGATAAAATAACTTATGGTGAAATTACTGGTATTACCGGTGCTATTGAAAACATAAATGATCGTCGTGAAAAATTACGTGAACAAAAAGGACGAATTGATGATGCTCTTAAAGAACGTAGAGGTCTTGGTGAACATGGCAAAAAGGATGGTAAATAGTATTAATTAGTTTGCAAAGGAGTTGATTCATATAAAAGATAGAGATAAGTTAAAATTAAGTTTTTGGGATATGTATGTTGTTGAACCAGTTAAATCATGGGCTGGAGTAAAAAACAAAGATGGTGGTGTTGGTGAACTAGATCGCCAAAGTCAAAAACTGGATAAAGATATGTCTGATCTGAGTCAACAAGAGCAAGCTTATAGAATAGAACAGGCTAAAACTATATCAGCTTTATTAAAAACTGGAAAATATAGTTATGAAGATTTTGAATTCGCCCTTAAACGAATAAATATTTCATATACTGATGAGTCTGGTAAAAAGCAAACAAAATCAGTATACGATTATTTAAAATATGTTGTTAATGTTAAAGAATACAATCAGATTAATAAGATTTTCTTAAATACACTTGATAAAGAAGTTTATACGGAAGTAACTGGTATTCAAGCGGCTATTAATTCCCTGAATGATAGATATGAATTACTTAGACAATATAAGGGCCGAATCGATGATTCTATTGAAGATCGAAATGAAGTATTAAAAAGAAGAAAAAAAAGATAAAAAGGGTGTGATATTAGATGAATGAAACATTTTTGATTCCTGCTAACTCGAAAAAGTCGATGTTAATATTTGGGGTTTTTACTCCATATGATCTAATCTTATTTGGAATTGGATTATTTGTTACAATAATTGCTTTGTTAGCTGTTTCCTTAGATAATTTGGCTGTAACGCTTCTAGCTTTATCTCCAGCACTAGTAACAGGTTTTTTGGTGCTACCAGTTCCTAATTATCATAATGTTAGAACTATAATCAAAAGTATTTTCGAATTTTATACTACTAGACAAAAATTTGTTTGGAAAGGTTGGTGTTTCGTTAATGGCGAAGAAGAGAATAAAGAGCAAATATACAAACGATGATATTCCTATAAAAAGTATTACTAATGGTATGATTTTATTAGATAATGGTCTTAAAGTGACAGGTGTTAAAATTATGCCACGTAATATCTTTATCTTAGATCAAGATATGCAAAACAGCATTATTATTAATTTAAAGAATGTTTATAATCTTATTGATTATGAATTTTGGATCATGGCTGCTGATAGACCTGTTGATATTAATGTTTATTTATCACAATTACAATTATTATATAATTCTGTAAATAATCAAGTTAAAAGAAAATTAATTATGGAAGATATTAATAAAGGTAATATGTTTATGAATAATAATGTTGTTGATACTGAATACTTTTTATTGTTTAAGGAAAAAGATAATGAGTTAATTCAAAAGCGAATTAGAGTATTAATTAATGCTTTAGCAGCTTCTGGTTTATCTTCACATCAAACAACTAATGATGATTTAAGAATGATTTTAGATAATTTTCTAAACGGTGGACAAACCACTAATTTTGGGACGGTGATTGGCTAATGAATATTAAAGATCAAATTGCACCTAAAGGTTTAGAATATCGCTCAGGGGATTTCATTATAAGTGATAAATGGGCAACCATCATGACTGTTATTTCTTATCCCAAAACAATTAATCCAGGTTACTTATCATCATTAACAAGTATGTCAGGAGTAAAAGTTGTTATTAAACATATACCTTTGCCATTTTCGGTTATTAGTCGTATGTTGAATAAAGAAATTGCTGATTTAAAGCAAAGATATCAAGATGAATTTGATAGAACTATTCAAGAAAGAATTAGACAAGATTATGAATCGTTAGAATACTTTATTACGATGTTAGCATCTAGTCAATCCAAGATATACGATTTCCAAATGCATATCATGATTACTGCTGATTCAGAAGAACAATTAATTAGTAAAAAATTACAAGTTAAGAACTATGTTGAAGCAATGGAAATGCGTGCTTTCCCACTTCGTTTTGAACAAGAAAAAGTACTTAAATCAATTATTCCTATTTATCCTTCACAGGATATTGAAAAAAGAATTGGAACACCAATTCCATCAACAACAATGGCAGCGATGTATCCATTTATTTTTGATAGTATTAAGGATCCAGGATTATCAACTTTATTAGGAGTCGACTTTTCTGGAGGAGTAATTTTATTTAACCAATTTTTGTACCAAACAAAGAAGGAACATAATCGAAACAATGCGAATATGATCATCCTTGGGACATCTGGTAGTGGTAAATCAACGGCTGCTAAGCTGTTATTACGTAGTAACATAAGAAATAATCACCAAGTTATTGTTATTGACCCTGAAGGAGAATTAGAGGAAATGACAAAACGATATGGTGGAGACTTTATCGATTTAGGTAAAGGTGGAGAATTTGGAATGATTAATCCACTAGAAGTCGTTTTAGATTTTGATGAGGAAGAAGTAAAACAAGGATTAGGATATACCGTTTTAACAAGAACCCTTCAAACAATCAAAGCGTTCTTAAAATATTATGATCCTCAAGTAGATGAAGATGTAATTACAATGTTTAGTGAAGTTGTCCAAGATACATATCGTCGTTTTGGAATGGACTTTAATACTGACTATTCAAAATTTACATCGAAAGATTATCCTACTTTTAAAGATGTTTATGCAACCATTAGAGGAAGACTTTTGTCAATGCCTGATCAAAGTCATGAAAAGGATGTATTAGAAAGACTTGAACTTAAAATACGTCCAATTGTTAAAGAACTTAAATATTACTTTGATGGACATACAACTATTCAACCAAAAAGTGAAATAATTGTTTTCAACATTCGTGAACTAATGAATGCTGATACTAATATTAGAAATGCTTTATTCTTTAATATATTAAAATATGCTTGGGGATTAACTTTAAATAAGAGTGTAAATACTATTTTAATGGTTGATGAGGCTCACGTATTGTTAAGTGGTAATAATACATTAGGTGCTGACTTTTTAGCCCAAGTACAACGTCGTTCAAGAAAATACAATACAGGAACGATTATTATTACACAACAACCAAGTGATTTCTCGGATCCGGCTGTTATAACTCAAGGTAAAGCTATATTTGATAATGCTTCATATTATCTTGTTATGGGACTTCGAAAACAGGCAGTTGAAGATTTAGCAAAACTAATAGATTTGAATGATAATGAAAAAGAAAGTATAAAAAGATATAATCAAGGTGAAGCATTGTTTGTATGTGGAAGCCGTAGAATGCGAATAAACATTGTTGTTACTGAACAAGAGTTAGATTCATTTGGTAGTGGCGGTGGATTTTAGAATTTAATATTGGTGGTGAGTTTCGTGAATAATGAAGAACATAATAATGATAACAATCAAAAAGGGTCGGGATTACAAAAAACAGCTAATTTAGCACTTAAAGCTAAAAAGGCTATTGAGGCTGTTAAAAAATCCAAAATCGCCCTTGCAATAATTTCAGCAGTTGGCCCAGTTTTAGTCTGGGTAATAATTGCTGTTTTTGTTATTATCATGTTTATGGTACCAATTATGTATATATCAGAAAAAACGGAACAAGTTGCTGATACTCTAGATAAGTTTATTAATTTTATAACTCTAAATGGATGGTCAACATCAGAGCAGGTATTCTTTACAACTTTAGAAAAAGAATATAATAAGTTTGATGCCTTTAATTATAAAGAAGGGGAATTTGATATTCCTCTTATTGCTTCAACAATTCATTATAGTACGATTGTCGATCCAGATTCTTATAATTATGATGAAGATGATAAAAATACAAAATACGAATATGATTATGTTGATCCGGTTATTCCAAGCAATCAATTAAGAAGTTTCTATGTTGTTTCTAATGATAAACTAGGAAGTGCTTTTACACTTGTGTGGGGTGAAAAAAAACTTATTGGTCATTTAATTGACACTAAATTTAAAACCACTTGTGTAAACGTGCCAACTGGTTGGGATATATTTAATCCTGATGCATGGCAAGACTTAACTGGTACAGCATCGGCTATACTAGAAGATTTTTGGGGTCATTTTAAATATACTAGTGGTGACACTATAAAGTCAGCCATAAGTAAAGGTAATGCCTTTAAGTTAATTCAATTATTGTATAGTTATAATAAACAAGGTGAAAGTTATCTAGGATCACAAGTATCCAATTTATATCATGAAGCTGCTTATGATAATTTTATTAGTGATTTAATTAGAATTATTGAACAATCAGATTTAACTAGTAATTGTATGGAAGGTCAAATACCAATGCCAG
>JAQWBL010000030.1 GCA_028706395.1 Bacilli bacterium
GTATACAATAAGTAAAACCTTTTTCAATCATAAAATCTCTAGCATAGCTCAACATTGCTGAATGTAATCTCGCTACATTTCCCATCAAATAATAAAATCCATATCCAGATGTTCTTGCTGAACTATCCTTATCTAAACCATTAATTTTTTCTAAAATATCAGCATGATATGGTATTTCATATTCTGGTATAACTGGTTCTCCATATTTTTTAACTTCAACATTTTCACTATCATCTTTTCCGATTGGAACACTTTCGTCTATAATATTTGGAATAATCATCATTTTTTCCTTAATTAATGCACTTAATTCTTCTTCTTGTTTATCAAGTAACAAAATCTTGTCTGCATATTCTGCTATTTCATTTTTTAAAGCATTAGCTTCATCAATTTTTTTATCGCGCATTAAATTTCCAATTTCTGCACTTTTAGCATTTTTTAAAGCTCTTAAAACGTCCCCTTCTGCCTTATATTTACGAAATTCAATATCTAAGGTTTCAATTTCATCGACAATTACTAATTTATGATCTTGAAATTTTTTTTTGATGTTTTCTTTTACTAATTCTTTATTTTCTCTTATTAATTTTATATCAATCATTTTTTTCTCCTCACTAATTCTTTATATATTTTTCCTCTTTCTTCAAAATTGTTAAAGTATCCATAACTAGATGCTGCTGGGGAAAGTGCACATATTTTATTTTTTTTTGTAACTTTTTTACTAATTTCAATTGCTTCTTCTAAGTTGTCTACTATATATATTTTCTTATAATCTTTAAGATATACTGCTATATCATGGCCTGTTTTTGGTAAACAAATTATATTGCTTACATTTGATTTCTTTAAATATTCAATCAATTTTTTATAATCCAAGGATCGGTCATTTCCACCTAGTATTAAAGTATCGACAATTTTTAAAGTTTCAATACAATTTATAGTAGCTTCTGGAATTGTTGCTATTGAATCATTGTAATAAATAATATTATCAAATGTTCCTACTAACTCCATGCGATGTTCAAGTGGTTGAAATTCTTCAATTGATTTTGTTACTTTTTCCATATCTAAATTTAATAAATCAGAAACACCTAATATAAACATTATGTTTTCTAAATTATGATCTCCGATAACATTTCTTTTATTATTGATGTTATATAATTTTTTATCAGATTCAACATAATTATCTTTTATATAAATATCTTTTCCTATTCCTATCTTAGCGTTATTGTTTTCTAGTTTATTTACATAATCTTTTAAAGTATTATTATTAAAGTTATAAAATAAATAATCATTTTTATTTTGAAATTTTGCAATATTTATTTTAGCTTCATAATAACTTTCTACATCTTTATAAAAATCTAAATGTTCTTGAAAAAGATTTAATATTATACTAATATGTGGCGAATAGGTTACATACTCGAGCTGATGACAAGAAAGTTCAATTACTAATTTAGATTTATCATTAAATGAGTCAATATAATCTAATATTGGAATGCCAATATTTCCTAGTAAAAAGGTATTTTCATATTGATCTTTAATAACTTTATACATTAAAGATGATGTTGTAGATTTTCCTTTTGTCCCCGTAATACCAATGATATTATCTTTTGCAACCATCAAAATTAATTGTAATTGTGAACTTATATTAAATCCTTGAATATCGATGTTTTTTAAAGATATTCCTGGACTTTTAATAATTAAATCATATTTTCCTAAAGTTTCTTTATTTAATTTTTCAACTATATACTTTGTATTTATATCTTCCGTTTTATCTTTTATTTCATATTCATCAAATACAGTTAAAAAACAATCCGAATTTTTTCTAATAAAATTATATGTCGAACGACCTTCTTTACCAAAGCCTAGAATTAAAATATTTTTATTTTTTAAATACTCAATTATTTTATTTTTCATCTAAAGCACCTCTTATTATATTTAAAAAATATGGTTTTAAATTATGACTATTATTGAATCTATTTAATAAATTTTCATAAATTTCTAAACTATGATTTTGATAATAGTAATTTAATAAATATGGTAATTTATCTTGTTTTTTTATACTTAATTTTAAAGCATAATTTATTTCCTCAAAAGTACCAACACAATCAAATGGTTTGTTTTCTGAATCCCCAATTAATTGTTTAAATACTTCTAATAAAGAATCTTTATCTAACAAATTTTCACCAAACATATTTATCATTTCTTGTTCTTCTAAAAAAGGATTTAAAATTATGTATACAAACAAACATTTCGAACAATTACAGCACCATTCCCATGGTTCCTTTTTACTTCCAACATTACAACTTTTAAATACATTATGATATTTTTTGTACTTTGAAAAAATATGAGCAATTTGTAATTCGTTTAATGGTCTTAAAAAACTAAAGTATTTAATATCAATTTTAAAGTAATTGTCTACATAATAATTGAAATCATTTTCAAATTCAAAAGATTTAGAGTATTGGTGATTAACTGTATTACCAACTACATTACCTTCATTTGCACTTGATTCATTTGATAATACAATATATTTTTTGTTTTTTAAATATGCTACTAAGAAACTTGTAAATGCAAGAAGGGCACTGAAAGGAGTATGACCATTTAAAAAGCCCTGTTTATTCAATTCAATTATTTTTTTATCTATTACTCTAGTAACAGATGTTATATCCTTATAACCTGCTATATCAACACAATGTAACATTGTCTTTTTAGGATTAACCATCATTATGGAGTTGGGATTTCCTTTTAATAATTCCATTGATACAACTGAATCCTTACCACCGCCAACTAAGATTAAATTACCTTCACCTTGGTAGTTAGTTTCTACTTCTAATTTATTATTATCTGTTTTTATATCAACAAAATTATCGATATCAACTTCGATATTATTAGTGTAAAAGAATTCTCCTAGACCATAAAAGTAAAGTTTTTTAAACCAATTTTTTTGATTGTCATCTAAATATCCACATTTAACAATGATTTCTTTAGAACAAACGCATTTCCAATAACTTATTAGTTCTACTAATCCAATATTGAATGCTAAATAATTTATATATTTATAATCCAATTCTTTATTAGTAATATCACTTTTTAATATTTTAATTGATGGATTAAATTCTTCTAAATTAGGAATAACGAATTTGTAAGTTATTATCAATTCAGTTTCATTTTCAGAAACATTAAAACTTTCATATATAAATTGTTTATATTTTTCTTGATAATTTAAATAATTCTTCATAAATCCTCCTTTTAACAAAAAAAGAATGGTAAAGGAGTGCTGGGCACGGTACCATCCTAATTTTATCTTTTTTATATAACGGCTTAGCCGGAAATGTTTACATTTCACTCAAAAGTAGATTCATAAACATATTCTGTTAGTTTCCATCAAACACTAACTTTCTATTAAAAAATCTGTTTATTACTAGTCTTTTTCTTCGATTTCTATAATATGATAACATTTTAAAAAATATATGTCAATGTGATTTTGTCAACACAAATGGCATCTAAAAAGGTTCTCTGTACCTGTTTGATTATTTTCTATAAACCATTTTTTCATTTTACTTCATACCAATCCTTACCATAGCTAATATCAACTTTTAAAGGAACATTTAATCGGTATGTATTTTCCATTGTCTCTTTAACAATCTCAATTACTTTATCCTTTTCACTTTCTAAAACATCGAAGATTAATTCATCGTGCACTTGTAAAATCATTTTACTTTTAATATTAGCAACTTTAAATAAATCCGAAATTTCAATCATTGCCTTTTTAATAATATCAGCACTTGTACCTTGAATAGGTGTATTAAGTGCTATTCTTTCGCCCTGTTTTTTTATCATATAATTAGTATTTTTAAGCTCATTTATATTTCTTTTACGATTCAACAATGTTTTTACATATCCTGTTTCATAAGCATCTTTAACAACCGAATCCATATATTCATTTATACCAGGATATGTCTTTAAATATTCGTCGATAAACATTTTAGCTTCATTGAAAGGTATATCTAAATTTTCAGATAAGCCGAAACCACTTATACCATATATTATTCCAAAGTTAACTGCTTTAGCAATTCTTCTTTCTCTAGAAGTTACCGAATCCGGATCTTTTTTAAATATATCTGCTGCTGTTTTGCTATGAATATCAATCCCATGATTGAAAGCTTCAATTAAGGAATCAACATTAGATATATGTGCTAAAATACGAAGTTCTATTTGTGAATAATCAGCACTCATTATTATTGAATCTTTACTAGGTATAAAGGCTTTCCTAATCAATTTACCAACTTCATATCTGATCGGTATATTTTGTAAATTTGGTTCTACTGAAGATAATCTGCCAGTTCTTGTTAATGCTTGATTATACATAGTGTGAATTTTACCATCTATTTCTATATTAATTAAACCTTCGATATATGTGGTGTATATTTTAGTTAAGGTACGATATTCAATTATATAATCTATTATTGGATGTTTTTCTCTTAATTTATTTAAAACATCAATTGCGGTAGAATATCCTGTCTTTCCTTTTTTACCATGACTTAGTCCTAATTTTTCAAATAAAATATATCCTAATTCTTTAGTGGATGCAACATTAAATTTTTCACCTGCTAAATTGTGAATTTCTTCAATTATTTCATCAATTCTTATTTTTATTTTTCCGCCCATTTCTTTTAATATATTTTTATCAAAATGAACACCATTGTATTCCATATCACCCAATACATACGCTAAAGGAACTTCAATATCAGAAAATAAATCAAAAAGTTCTTCACTATTCATTTTATTTATAAAACTCTCTTTTGTTTCATATATAAATTGTGCTTTCAATATTGCATTATATGCCACTATATCAATATCTGCTTCTTCTTTTTTAAATAAATTTTCATAAAAAGGAATAATATAATCAAATTCTCTTGCTAAGTAAGCAACATCGTCTTTTATATTATAATCAAGTAAATAAGCGGCTAACATTGCATCATAGTTTAAGTTTTCTAATTCAATATTATTTTTCTTTAAAGTAACATATGTTTTTTTTATATCGTAAGTATATTTAATGTTATTTTTTAAGAATTCAGGATTTTGTTTTAATAATTCGAAAGGAATAAAACAGTTGATATCTTTATTATAAACAGCCATTCCTAAAGGTTTTGCTGTATGATAGTTAGTGCCATAATTTTCTAAGTATATAGCACAGTCACCCTCTATTTTTAAATCCTTAATATTTTTTAAAATATTTACTTCAACTGATTTATGAGTTTCCATTTCATCATTTTTTTTAATAAAAGAATAGAATTCTAACTCTTCATATAATTCGTTTAATTCTTTACTTTTAACACCTTTATATTTGATATCTTCTAAATTTATTTCTAAAGGAACATTACAGCAAATGGTTGCTAAATCATAACTCATGTATGCGTCTTCTTTACCTTCTATTAATTTTTCTTTTAATTTTCCTTTTATTTCATCGATATGTTCATATAAATTATCTAATGTTTTATAATCGTTTAATAACTTTAAAGCTGTTTTTTCACCTATTCCTTTTACTCCAGGAATATTATCTGATGGGTCACCCATTAAAGCTTTTAAATCAATTACATTTATTGGATCTATTCCGTATTCTTCTTTAAAGGATATATTGTTATATCTTATGTAATCTCTTGTTTTTAATAATTTAATTTCTACATCATTACTGATAAGTTGCAATAAATCTTTATCACTACTAATAATTAAACCAGTATAATCTGTATCTTTATCACAATAATTTGCAAAAGTCCCAATTATATCATCGGCTTCATAATTATCGATTTCATAACTTTTTATTCCCATTGCATCTAATAATTCCTTAGCTTTTGGAAATTGAACTCTAAGTTCATCAGGCATCGATATTCTACCATCTTTATATGCAGGATACTTATCATGTCTAAATGTTTTACCTTTATCAAAAGCCACAATAATATATTGTGGTTTTTCTTCTAATATAATTTTATTGATCATATTAGAAAATCCAAATAATGCATTAGTAGGAAAATTTTTGCTATTTTTCATAAAGTTCCCATTGTATGCGGTTGCATAATAACTTCTAAACAAAAGATTGTTACCATCTACTAATATAATCTTATCCATATCATCACCATATATATTATAGCATAAAAAAAATCCACAATGTGGATTTTATTTAATTAATTCTTCTGCTGTTCTTACCATTTGTGCACTGTATCCCATTTCGTTATCATACCATGCAATAACTTTTACTAACTGTTTGCCATCTACTTCTAATACTTCAGTTAACAAACCATCAACTAATGCACCAACGTGGGAACCAATTATATCACTTGATACAACTGGATCCATTGTAAATTTTAATGTTTCATTTTGACTATTTTTAAATGCCTCATTTATTTCATTTACACTTACATTTTTCTTTAATTCTAAAGTTAAATCTACAACTGAACCAGTTGCTGTTGGAACTCTTAAAGCACTTCCACTTAATTTTCCAGTTAATTCAGGAATTACAAGTCCTAAAGCTTTTGCTGCTCCTGTTGAAGATGGAATAATATTCATGGCACCAGCACGACCACGTCTAGCTTTAATGCCTTTTTTGTGTGCAACATCTAAAATTACTTGGTCATTTGTATAAGCATGAACTGTTGTCATATATCCTTTTTCAATTCCAAAATTATCGTTCAATACTTTTACAACAGGTGCTAAACAATTAGTTGTACAAGAAGCAGCACTTATAACTGTTTCTGTTCCATCTAATATATTATGATTTACATTATAAACAACTGTTTTTACATCACCTTTTGCTGGAGCTGAAATAATTACTTTTTTTGCTCCTGCTTGGATATGTTTACCAGCGCCCTCTAAATCTACAAATTTTCCAGTACATTCAAATACTGCATCAATTTCTAATTGACCCCAAGGTAAATTTACTGGATCTAATTCTTTAAATACCTTTATCTTTCGATTACCAACTATGATATTTTCTTCATCATGACTAATTTCGTCAACGCGATAACTGCGATGATTAGTATCATATTTTAATAGATACGCTAATTGTTCTGAGTCTGTTAAATCATTGATCGCCACTACTTCAAAATTTGGATTTTCTTCCATAATTCTAAATACTAATCTTCCAATTCTTCCAAAACCATTAATTGCTACTTTTATCATTTTTTCCCTCTTTCTACCATGCATCATTTGTATCACATTTCAAGCCACTATTTCTTCCTTTAATACCACAACCAGTAAAATGACTTGAAAAAGATCCTTCTCTCATAAATTTACTTAAACATTTTTCACCATTCATGTTACATTCTAAAGTATAATCTGGATATTCATGATTATCATTATATCTTCTGATTTCTTTTGTTAAATCAGGAGTTAAAGTTAAACTATATAAAGGACTTCTATCAATATATAATCTATCCGTTAATACGCCTCGATTATAAGTTATAAAATTATATGTATTATATTCTGTCCAATTTTCTCCAGCATTTCTGTCCGGAAAAGGATTTGATAGTGAAACAGTACGATATACAACATCTATTCCTAATGAATTATCATCAGTACTAGATGTATCTACATTTTCGTTTTTAACACCAAATGTACAATTATAATTCAAATCAGTATTACTAAATGCTACATTTCCTGTTGAACTATTATAATTAGCTGTAATACAAGCTTTTAATTTATTATAATTTTGCACACAACATGAATTATTTTGACTATCACAACTTGTACATGCTATATCTGCAGTACACTTAACGTATTCTGCTTCTGTAATATTGTCTTTTACCTTTTTACATCCAGAGTTCTTAGCACAATTACTTTGTAAGAAATCGTCTATTGAATATCCTAATAATCGCAATTGATTTTGAAATGCAGGATTTAAGTAATTTTGTCCAGATTTATTATCTTCAATTAAACTTAAAGCTGTATTATTTGTAGCTATTTTTTTATACATATCGTTGAAATCAACACCTTGACTTGTATTATATTCTATATCTACTTTATAATTGCTAGTTAAGAATTTATAAAATCTTTGATTTCTACCAAACCATGAAGTTGTAAATCCTAATTTAAAGGTATAATCATCTCTTGTTTGTCTTGCATAACTTATTGGTAAATTACTATAATTAATATAA
>JAQWBL010000031.1 GCA_028706395.1 Bacilli bacterium
GTGATTCATTCCTATTTCTAAAACAGCCATATCATAATGATTATTAAGATTAAATAAAGTTTTAGGAACCCCTATGTGATTATTATCACTACCCTGACTCTTCAAGACCTTATATTTTTGACCAAGAATAAGAGCTATTAAATCTTTAGTAGTTGTTTTTCCAACACTACCTGTAACTGCTATTAAAGGAATATTATATAGTTTTCGGTTGTATTTAGCGATATCATATAAACAATTATAAGTACTTTCCACCTTTATAATTGGTATATCACTTTTGATATTTATATCTCTTTCAACAATAACTGCTTTCGCACCATTTTTAATTACATCTAAAACAAAGTCATGACCATCATATTTAATTCCTTTTAGAGCTATAAAAAGGTCCCCTTTTTTTACCTCCTGGCTACTTAATTTAATTTTTTTGATTCGTTGATCTCCTAACTCGTATTTGTTAATAATTTCCCCATTACATATATTAACTAAATCGGCTAAAATCATTCAAACACTCTCCTATCTACATTTTTTTATGAAGTAAGCAAATAACCTATTCATTAATACATCATATTCAATCATTGACTCAGGGTGCCACTGTAAACCAATAAAAAATGTTTTATTTTTATCTTCGATTGCTTCGATTATATTGTCATCACTCATACCAACTATATCTAAATCAGTCTTAACAACTGTTGATTTATGACGACTATTCACAATAATTTGTTGTTCCTTAAATATTTCAAATAATTTTGAATTGGGATTTATATTTATTTTATGGACATAGTCAATACCTTTTTGTAAATGATCTAGACCATTTATATCTTCCATTTTTCCATTAAAAGCCACTCCCATTGCTTGCATACCTAAACATATTCCAAGTAGTGGTTTATCTATTTTATAAGAATATGTAATAGATTCTAGATCATAATCATAATAATCATCGCCTCCTTGACATATTATTCCATCACAAAAATCAATCATTCTTTGAAGCGTATCTACTTCTTCAGAAGTAAGTTTTTTAGTACTATTTATGTCATTACTGTAATAATTATCGATATTAGGTGGAGTTATTCCTAATGGTATTCCTCCATGTTTTATAATAGCATCACTGACTTGTTTATATATACAAAGAGTATCATTACCGTCTGTACTTTTTTCGGGTCTTAAAATAATTCCAATAATCGGTTTCATATTTCCTCCTTATAAAAAAATGACTAGTCCATATGCTTAGTCATTGTTTTCATCATTTGATTAACTTGCTTTTGGCTTGGGGTTCTTCCCATTTGTTGCATCATTGCTTTAATCATTTGTTCATTTATTGGTGGGTTTTGTTTCATATACTTTTTCATGTAACTACGAGCTACAAAAAATCCAATGATTGCTCCTGCAATTAATCCACCTAATACTTTTAATACATCTAATAAAAAAGGTATCCATTCCATCTAAATCATTCCTTCCGTCTATAATAATTTTACTAAAATTTTTGATATTTATCAAGTTGTTTATTAATTATATTCTAATGATCTAATTTTATTGTTATTTTTAGATAACCAAAAATAATTATTAGAAGAAAAATCACAAATTAAGATTCTTTTATTATAAAGATTTAAGGTATTAAAAAAAGTTGGTATTTTTGAATTACTTATTATGACAATTATCGGATACCTTAATACTAATAAACTAGTCTCATCCTTAAATTTATATAAATACTTTTTGTCATTTTTAGAAACATGGGGCAAGTATTTAAAATAATTACTAATAACATTAACTTTAAACGGTAAACAAAGTTGATCAAACAATGACACTCGATAATTAAGGTTACTAAATTTCCCTTTTTGTAGTTCATATAAAATTGTATATAATTCTTTTAAGTTAGAACTATATATATCCGCAACTTCTTCTCTAATAACAAACAAATAATATTTATACATTTTATCACCAACATCATTGTAAAACATCTTTTTTAAAATTATTGTAGAAAAAAGAATAATATTATATATTATTCTTGATTTTTAATTGTAAATAAATTAATAACCCTGTTTTTTATTTTTTCGTATGAAAAATCACAATAATCTTCAACTTCAGCTGTAGTACCACTTATTCCAAATTTATCAATGGTTATTAAAAAGTCTTTATTATCGACAAATTGGTGCCAGCTAAATGAAGAACCAGCTTCAATAACTACCTTTTTAGACTCTTTAGGCAATAAGTCTTCTTGATATTCTTTTGATTGATTTAAGTATAATTCCATTGAAGGCATACTTACAACTCTAATATCAAAATTATTTTTTTCATATAATTCATTAGCTAAACGATAAGCGGTTCCTACTTCACTCCCAGTTGCAATAAAGATACCATCTAGGTTATTTTTTTCTTTTCTTACAACATATGCTCCAAATTTCACTTTATTTGCATCAGTGGTTGGCAATAAATCCACTTTATTTCTTGATACAACTAAACAATTCGGTTTTCGATTATTTAATATTTCATTCCAACAACCAATTAATTCATTAGCATCAGATGGTCTGAAAACTCTCATATTAGGTATAGTTCTCAACATTGTTAAATGTTCAATTGGTTGATGAGTAGGACCATCTTGACCGATATTGATTGTATCATGAGTATATATATATGTTACTGGCAAATCCATCAATGATGATAAACGAATAGCTGGTTTTTGGTAATCAGAAAACGTTAAGAAAGTTGAACCAAATGGCCTAAACCCAGCAAGTGCAAGTCCATTCATAATGGCAGCCATTGAATGTTCACGTACTCCAAACCAAATATTTTTACCAAGAAAATTATCTTTAGTAATATCGGGTTGGCGATGAATATAAGTTTTAGTCGAACTTGCTAAATCTGCACTTCCGCCAATAAGGGTAGGTATAAATTCTGTTAATTTAAGCATAACATTACCATTTATTTCTCTTAATGCTTCTTTTGAATCATTTGAAAAATTCCAATTTAAATCATTAATATTAATATTGAAGCGGCTATTTACAATATTATTAAATAAATTATAATCACCTTTATATTTTTGATCAACATATTTTTTATAATTATCATCCCAAGCATAAAATCTTTTTTGATATCTTTCACTTATTTCTTTCCTAAAATAATTAATGATTTCTTCTGGAACATAAAATGTTTCTTCTGGAAGCTGTAAAATTCTTTTTAATCTAGTCGTTTCTTCTTTTCCTAAAACTTTGCCATGCACATCACTTTTGCCGGCTAAAGTTGTACCATTTCCAATAATTGTTTTAACTTCAATAATGGTTGGTTTAGATGATGTTTTTGCACTATTAATAGCTTTATTAATCGCGTTTAGGTCTTCTCCATCTTTTACTAATATAGTATTCCATCCCATCGCCTTAAAACGATCAATTACATTTTCATTAAAAGTGTTTTCTGTTGGTCCATCTAAACTAATATTATTAGAATCATATAATACAATTAAATTGTTTAGTCCTAAACTTCCAGCCAATGATGCTGCCTCATAAGCTACACCTTCCATTAAGTCACCATCACTACATAAAACATAAACATTATAATCTAATACTGGTTTATCTGTACTAAACATTTTATTATCTTTTGGTACTACAAATTTAGAACGATTTATTTTTGCACCAATCGCCATTCCAACGGCACTAGCAAATCCTTGACCTAATGGTCCTGTAGACATATCAACCCCACTAGTAACTCCGTATTCTGGATGTCCTGGTGTTGGAAAACCCGATCTTCTAAACTTTTTTAAGTCATCCAGTTTTATATTAAAACCAGCCATGTATAAGACAGAATATAAAAGTGCTGATCCATGACCAGCAGACATTACAAAACGATCACGATTAATCCAAGTTGGATCAACAGTACTAAAGTTTAAGTGATGTTTATACAAAGTATACATAATTGGAGCTGCCCCAAGAACAATACCCGGATGTCCACTTCCGGCCTCATTAATCATATCTATTGCTAATGATTTTATATAGTTTACTGTTAATTGGTCAATGTTAATTTTATTAGTTTGGTTTCCCTTCATTATTCCACCTCTTTATTATGTATTAATTATACCAAATAAAGAATTAAGAATAAAGTCGTTTTATCACTTATTGTTAATTGTTATTTCATTTCTACCATCTATATTATTTACTTCCTCTAATTTTTTGATGTTTACAGAGTCGAAATAAACCGCCACCAATATAAATATTATAAAACTTAACATCGCCTTATTTTTTAATAAATCTAACATACTATTCCTCCTTCATTAATTAAATTCTAACACAAACAAATGTTCGTGTCAATAATTAAGCGAACGAATGTTTGACAAAAATGTAAAGTTGTGTTAATATGTTTATATTAGATATAGGAGGCGTCAATGATTGAATTAACAAACAAACAAAACGAGGTTCTTAAATACATAAAAAAATATGTTGTTACAAATGGGTATCCCCCTACTGTCAGAGAAATTGCTAAAGCAATGGGGGTTTCATCTCCAGCAACAATTCATGCTCACCTTAGTAATCTTGAAGAAAAAGGTGTTATAAAAAAAGAAACTACTAAAAATCGTGCAATTGAATTGTTAGTAGAAAATGAATACTTAGAAAAAAACGATGAACTAACTAAAGTTCCCCTACTAGGTAAGATTACTGCTGGTTCACCAATTGAAGCAATTGAAAATCCTGACGAATATTTTTCCTTACCTTCTTATTTGATACCTAATAATAAGGAAGTCTTTACTTTATTAGTTGATGGAGAAAGTATGATTAATGTTGGCATATATGACGGAGATATTATTATTGTTGAAAGAACTAATGAAGCAAGAAATGGAACTATTGTTGTTGCCATGACTGATGAAAATGAAGTTACCTTAAAAACATTTTACAAAGAAAAAGATCATGTTAGGTTACAACCCGAAAATGATCATATGGAGCCAATTATACTATCTAATGTTTCTATCTTAGGAAAAGCAATTGGTTTATATCGTAAATTATAATAAAAAAAGTAAACATCAATGTTTACTTTTTAAATTCCAATAAATGCTAAATAAACTAAGAAAGCTGTAAATATGGTAGTCATAATCCAACCATTCAATTTATCCATTTTAGTTGATTTGTATTTAACACCAATAGCCATAGATATTAAAACACCACCAATAAGTCCACCAATATGGGCTGCATTATTAATACCTGATAATGAAAATCCAATTAATAAGTTAACTACAATCAAAGGTATAATTTGAGATTTAATAACAGTTCCCAAATATACTCGGTAATGATATCCAAAATATAGCATAGCACCTAGAAGTCCAAATATAGAGCCTGATGCACCAGCACTTATACCATCAAAGAATAGCATTGAAAGCAATGTTGATGAAATGGCTGAAAATAAGTAAATAGTAATATATCTAGCTTTACCATAAAATCCTTCTAACTGTGGTCCAATAATATATAAAGCATAATTATTAAATAATAAATGCAATAATCCAATATGGACAAAACTACTAGTTATTAAACGGAAATATTCTCCACCAATTATAAGTTTTGGATGACTTGCGCCAAACTGTAATAATGTTAAACCATCATTGCTGCCATTTCCAAAAACATACATCGCTATAAAAATCAAAGTATTTAAAGCAATTAAAGCCATTGTTATAACTGGTTTTTTAGGAGCAAACACATCATCAGCCTTTATCGCATCTTCTTGATTTTTTTTATTTATATCACTTGTTAATTTCATAAACAATTCAATTCCTTTTTCTTTATATTCTGATTTTTTACTAATGCTTGGAAAATAATTTTTAACAACTTCATTTGATGCTACATCATTAATGCTTTTAGCATCAATACAAGTGATATTATCTAGTTTACTAGATAATTCTACATTATCACCTAAGTTTAAGAAAATACTCAATGTATGAATGTTTAATGATAAAGTCTTTTTCTTTATATCTTCCATAATACGATTAGTTTTATATATATCAAAATCTAATTGTTCTTTATTATGTATATAGTTAGAGGCAATTCTAATAATTTGATAATCATTATCTAAATTTTCTAACCATATTTCTTCTTTAGCACCATGTAATACAATTGGATTATATCCTTGTTCAGTTATAAAATAATGTAATAATTTTATAATTACGTCATCAAACTTGTTTAAATCTGTAATTGTTCCATTCATTATATCACCTCTCTTTAATATTTTACACTCTTTATTATTTTATGTAAAGATTTATGATAACTCTATATTATCATCGAATTTTTTTAATATTTCTAAAAAAGTATTAGGCAGTTCACTATCAAACTCCATATATTTGTTAGTTATTGGATGATTAAAACCTAATATTTTAGCATGTAAACATTGGCCACTATCATCTATCTTTTTTCGCCTACTATACACAGGATCATTAACAACCGGATGATTAATGTAACTAAAATGAACTCTTATTTGGTGAGTTCTGCCAGTTTCCAAACTTGCTTCAACTAATGTAGCATCTTTAAATCTTTTAATTACTCTAAAATTAGTTATGGCTTTTTTACTATTAATAGACGTTACCGCTTGTTTTTTACGATCACGAGGATCTCTTCCAATTGGTGCATCAATAGTTCCAGTATCATTGTTAATTACTCCCCAAACTAAAGCGTAATATTTTCTTAGAACCGTTTTTTCACTAAGCTGTTTTGCAAGTGATTCATGGGCCTCATTATTTTTAGCAACAACTAAGATACCAGTTGTATAAGCATCAATTCGATGAACAATTCCTGGCCTTAAATCACCATTTATATCACTTAACTGATCAAAATGATATAGTAGTCCATTGACTAAGGTTCCTTTTTCATTACCAAAGGCCGGATGAACAACCATTCCATTTTCTTTATTTATTATTATAATATCATCATCTTCATAAACAATATCTAATTCCATTTTTTCTGGTCCAACAGTAAAATCTTCTTCTTCAATATTTTCAACAGTAATAACATCATTTTCTTTTAAAACATAACTGTTTTTAACAGAGTTATTATTTACTAAAATTTTATCGGTTTTGATAAGTTTTTGAATTTTATTACGACTCAACTCCAATACTTCAATTAAATAAGTATCAATACGAGTGTTTTTAAATTCACCATCAACTATATATTTTTCCATGTTTCACTCTCCTCTTTAAGAATATTTAAAATCATTAGTCCGACTGATATAACAATAAATATATCAGCCATATTAAATACTGGAAATTCATATCCAAAGATATTAAAGTCAAAGAAATCAATAACATAACCATGTATAATACGGTCAACTAAATTTCCAAATATTCCTCCAATTAATACTCCATAAGTTATAACTTCTAATTTGTTGAGTTTGTTATTTCTAATAAAAACAAAGTATATTAAAAACAATGATAAAAAAGCAGCCATAATTAAAAAGATTTTATTTCCTTCTAAAATACTCCAAGCAGCTCCATAATTTCTAACATATGTAATTGAAAAAAATGATTTTATAACACTTATACTTTCTAATAAAGCTATATTAGTTGTAATAACAAATTTAACTAATTGATCAATTATTAAGCATATAAAACTAATAATAATTATTTTTTTATTCATAAGTTTCACCTACTTAATTATAACATATATAACATTTAACTTAAAGATTATATAATTCAAAATAAAAAAAGACAAGATATCTTCTTGCCCTATTTTATTATTTTGCTTGTTTTAAAGCATTTGTTACTGCTTCATAATAGGTATCCACAGTAATTGTAACACCTGATACAGAGTCTGTCTTAGTTTCTTTATCGTCTGACCATTTTAACCAATCCAAACCTTGTTCTTGAACAATTTTAGCTTCTAAATTATTAATTTGTTCATACCATTCTGCTCCACCTTGAATAACTCCAATATTTGCTGACGTTCCCTTCATGCCATATGCATCACCTAAAGTTTTTTTAGTTGTGTTAGCGCCATCCTTATTATAAGTTGAATCAATAAATACAGATTTTATTTTACCATCAGCACCAACATAAACAGATGCTGTTGATACATATTTGTTACCATATGATTCAAATTCTTTAGATGAACC
>JAQWBL010000032.1 GCA_028706395.1 Bacilli bacterium
TTGATATAAAGTAATTAGTAAAACCAGATGTCCATACTACAGCTTGTCTAAAAATAGGTATAGGGATTGCTAATAATAGCATAAACCCAATAAAAAATAATTCTTTTTTTTCTTTATTAACAATTTTGGAACATAAATGAATGGTACCAAGTATTACTACTGTCATGGTTATCATTCTTAATAATCTAGATCTAGTTAATATCATAACAATTATGTTACCAGCATATCTACCATTATAATCATTAAACCAATTTTTAAGAAGTGATTCACCGGCTTCACTCCCCCACATCCAGTCATCTCCAGTATATGGAAATAAAAAAGTTAATAATAATGTAAATATAATAATAGCAATAATTGTCTTATTTTTTTTAAACATACTAATTTTCCTTCTCCTCTTATTAAAAACTACTATTATCATTTTAAATCATTTAAGCGCAAAATGCAATGAAAGCAAATTGTTATATGTAAACTTCATACTTACCATATCTTACCTATTTCTATTTTCGCCAAATTACGATATAATTAATAGAGGTGATGATATGAAAAAAGAAAATATAAGTGTCCCGAAAAAAGGCAAAAATAAGTTTCCAATTGTAATTACTATTCTGTTTGTAATTTCTTTATTATTAAGTATTGGTTACTTAGCATATAACATAGGTTTTGCTAGTAATCAACCTAACCAGTTATTCTTAATAATTAATAGTTTTATAATGGTAATAGTAATAATCTTATATGGAATGATGGGTTATGCAACTACTAATAAATTAAGACAAATACTGGCTATCATGACATCATTTGGTTTTATTGTCTTAGTAGGATTTAATCTATTAGTTACGACCAATATTTTAAAATTACCAACTCAAGCTTCAGTTCCTGATTTTAGTAATAAGAGTATTAACGAAGCTATTACTTGGGCAAGTGAAAATAATATTGAATTTGAGCAAGAGTATGCTTACTCTGATTCATACCCTGAATATCAAATTATTAATCAAAATGTCTTAGTTGGTAGCCCATTAAAAGATTTGAAAAAAATAAAATTTGTGGTTTCTAAGGGCCCTAATTATAATGAAATTGTAATTTTACCAGTTATGTCTGGATGGGATATAGAGCAAGTTCTAGAATATATAGACTCAAACTTTTTAAATAATGTTAATATTGAATTTATCATAAATGATGATATTGAACGTAATACAGTTATTAATCAAAGTAAAAATGGCCAGATAAGAAGGAATGATTTTTTAACTATTAACTTTTCTCTAGGTTCTAAGGGAGCTTTACCAGAAATTAAATTAATTGATTTAAAAAACAAGAGTTTATTTGAAGCAACTTTATGGTTAAAGAAGAATGGTATTAACTATAAAATTAATTACACTTTCCATAATAATATCAAAAGAAACTATGTTATCTCAACTGATAATCAACCAAATACAATGTTAAGGCCATTTGAAACTACTGTAAATTTAGTTGTTTCAAAAGGAAAGGAAATTATAGTTCCAAACTTATTATCTATGGAAACTAATGAAATTGTTGATTGGATTATGAAAAACAACTTGAAAATCGAATTTAATGATGCCTATCATGAAACTATTCAGTATGGAAAAATTATACGTTCAAATTATAAAGAAAAAGATATTATCGAGGAAAATACATTAATTGTTATCACAACATCAAAAGGTAAACTTACGCTAGAACAATTTAATACTTTAACAGATTTAAGAAATTGGGCTGACAAAAATGATATAGAATTAGAGGAAGTATATGAATTTAATGATACTATTAAAAAAGGAAATATTATTAACACTTATCCTGGCTCAGGAGAAATAATTAAAACTGGCGATAAAATTAAAGTAACTATTTCTAATGGGAAAGCAATAAACATCCCAAACTTTGTTGGGAAAAGTAAAGATTATGTCCGTTCTAAATGTAATGAAATCGGATTAAGCTGTTCTATTATTAATGATGGTTATAATAATAATGTTGCAAAGGATATTGTTGTACGACAATCAAAGCTATCTGGTGCAAAAGTAATTATTGGCGCAAGTTTAAATGTTTATATAAGTGCTGGTAAGGCACCATCTTACAGTATCTTGATTCAAGAAAACTGGTGGACCTCAAGTATTACATCTTCTGATGCGGGGATTAATATGCTAAAAGCCAAATTAAGTAGCATGGCTCCAGGTGTTACATTTAATTTTGTAAAAAAAGCATCTAATTCATTACCTCCTGGTTATATTCATGAAGATTCACCAATTAAAGGTATGCAAACTTATAATGTAAATGCCAATCAATCATATACTATTTGGATTAGTAATTAAATTTAAAAAATCTAGGTTATATTATTAATATTCCTAGATTTTTATTATATTATTTTTTAAGAAAGCATCTTATTTGTCAGTAATGGTTTTTACAACAAGCTCAATGCGCATTTGTTTGTTGTTATTTCTTTGTAATGATATTTCTTTATTATTAATGGTTATTTTAGTACCTAAATTTCTAAAAGATAAATCATTCAATATACCATGATCATCAATTGTGCCTGTTTTTGTATGGATATAAATTACATAAGTTCCTTCTTCAAGTAGGGAAACATCCAAATTAGCATCGAACCATGCTCGAGTTTTATCAAGATTATCAGAAACATTTAAGGTTACTTTATAATCACCCTTGTCTATATACCCCACATCATAAGTAGTTCTCTTGAAAGTACCTTGATGTTCTAAAATAATTTTACGAGTAACATTAACATTGGTTGAATAGTTTCCTCCAACATTATATGAAGTGCCTCTAATATTTAAAAATTTATCACTTAAGTTTAATTTGTAAAAAGAATTAAACATATTATCAATTGTTGGCACTTCTTTTGTTGAGATTAAGTTTTCATCTCTTATATACAATTCCAGCGGAATCTTTCTATCTAAAAAGTTTCTTCTAAATAAATAACCACGATTGTTTATCACAATTTTTTTATCAAGTTTATTACTTTTTTCTTTAAAAAATATATCCCTTAAAAGTGCTGTAGTTTCATAACCATTACCCCTCGCTCTAACATAAACTAAATAATCCCCTTGTGGAACATTTGATAAGTCTAAACTGCCTTTAAACCAAGAATATTTGTAATTTTTTCCATCACTATTTGGTATTTGAAATGGAAATTCCCTATCAGATGTCCATCTATCCAGTGATAAAACATGTTGCTCACTATTGTTTAGGTTTTTCAATATAATATCATATGTAAAAATATTATTTAAATTATTGTCAATATTCAAAATTGTTAAGTACCCTTTAATATCAATTCTTTGATTTTGATTGTTATATTTTAAACTTTCTAAACCAAATGAACCATTTACTTTTTTATATTCACCATTTATAGTTACTTTTATTGTTTTTGATATAGTCTTTCCAGAACTGTCACTAACGCTGTATGTTACTGAATAAACACCTGGTGTACTGGTATTAATTGTTGCAGGATTTATTTTTATTTTACCTGTTAAATCCCCTTCTTCAGGATCAGTCGCTGTGATTCCTTTTTTTAAATCTAATGTCTGTCCAACAAAGATTTCGATATCCTTAGTTCCTTGTATTAAAGGATCCTTATTATCAACTACATTAACATTTATATTTTTAGTAGTTGTATTATTATCACTGTCAGTAACAGAATAGGTAACTACATAAGTTCCCACCTTTAAAGTGTCCACATTACCTGTACTAGTAATCTTATTGGTTAAATCACCATCCCATGGATCATATGCAGAGGCATGATTTAATGGTTTAAATGAACTATTTTTATATATTGACACATTATTAGCAGTAATAATAGGTTTTTCAGATTCAACATAAATTAATGAAGAATGTACATATCCAACACTATAATCTTTATTGTAGAGACCACTATTTGGATATGGTGCACTTTTATTCACATAATTTCCATTAACATCTAGACTGGGATCTGTTTGAATTTTATACCATATATTATTACCATTTAAAACTTCACCTTCAACTTCATCTAGTATAACAACAGGCAGATTAGAAGTGGATTTTAGCAAATATAATGATTTGCTTGAAGTATTAGGAGTTTGACGAACGTTAACTGAATCATTACTAATTTTAATTCCAATAGTGTCTTTTTTAAAATCATTAATTCCTGTTTCATCAATAATTTGCGCATAATATTGTACTGCTTTTTCGCCCCAATAAGGATCAGACGCATATTTAAGATTGATGCCACTTCCCTTGTTGCCAAGATGTGATCCATAATGACGAGAATCTAAAGGATGCGCAAAACCATCTGAAATAAAGTTATCTGCATGATAAGTAATCCCAGCCTTTATTGAATTGTAATTACCAGCACTTCCAAAAGCATCATGATCATAAGCACTATGCCCAAATAAATTATATTTTGTTACTGATATTGCACTTCTTCCAAAAGCACTTTCATTGATAGCAATACTAAATGTTAACATTGAATTAGCACCATATAATTCTTGTGAATTAACGAAATTAGCGCCTTCACCATGAAGCATTGAAACTCCATTTTCAAAATTGATACCTTTTGTTACATCTACCCAAGTTCCGGCACGACCAGTTGCCAATCTTTTTTCACCTTCGCAACCTCTTTTTTCAATAACATTTGCAATACTTGCACATTCTTCAATACCAGGGGCATCTGGTAATTTATCTAAATTATATTCATAATAAGCAAAACGGTTAATCTTAGCAGAATATCGGGTATTAATATATGTGTTTAAATCAGCTGCTGTGGCATTAGAATAGCTTCTATATGGTAGATACAAATAATAATTATAGTAAGGTGTTTTATTAACTGCTTTCGTATTAGTACCCGTTTTATAATCAGTAATCATATCTATTATGTTAATATAAAAGTAGATTCCATCGAAACTATAATATCTGGTATTTTCTTTTAAATAAAGGGGTGCCTTTCCTAAATATAGAGGGATTGACCTTCTTCCATAACTATTATATAAAATTTTATGATATAATTTGCCATTTTCTTTGTAGTAATAAGTTTCCAATTTCAAATTATTAGAAACTGTCTCAATATATGGTTCATTTGGATCAGTACCAATATAACCTGTTGTATTTTTATATTTAACTTTATACCATTGATAGCCATCTTTTAAAATTGGTTTAGAATCGATTACTTCAACAAGTGAATAAATAGGTATCTCATCAATTATTACTTTACCACTTGTTCCAACACTATCTCTCATTCTTAAATCGGAAACAATTATTTTAAAATAATTTTTATTTGAATCTAAACCTGTAACTTCAGTGGTAAGAGGCTCAACTATCCCATCATTTAAAGAAATATATCCAACAACTCCTGAAATTTTTATCTTCATTTTTTTATTTGTTGGATCATAATCTAGTAACACAGCATCGGTGCCATAATATCCATTAAGATACCCATCACCGTTTTCAGTACCTGTTATAGTTGTATTTATACTTGCGCTTCCTTTTGTATCCAATTTTACAATTGCATATTTCGCATTAATTATTCTATTATTGTGTACAATACGCGCCACATCACCTATTTTAGAAGGATAGTTATTCATATGATTTAAGGCTTCATTGTAAGTGTTATAACATGCCAAATCAGTTGTTTCATTAGCAACCTTATAATCCGATTGAGTACAATTTGATATTGGAACAGTTGCTGCCAAAATATTAATCAATGGCACAAAATTTGAGAATAATATTCCAATAATTAATATAATAGTAGTAACCTTATTAAAAAATTTCATATTATTCCCCTCCATTCGACAATATATTACATATTAATTATAACAAAAAAATGCTATTAAATCTATAAGCGCATTGCAATACCACATTTTACCACAAAAAAATTGACACGAATTTGTCAATTAAAATAAAAAAGGAAACCGTAGCACTACGAGTTTCCTAGCGTATTAATTTCTTAATACATTACTAGTTTATTAATTACATTTGAAAATATGTTAAAAACTTGACAATATTAGACATTTTGTTATAATATTTAACATAGTTGGGGGGGATATACATGAAAGAAGTGTATGAAAAAATCAAAGAAAAATGGATGTTATTTATAAATGAAGGAAAAGAAGATTTGAAAAAAATTAAATCTCCTAAAGATTTAGCAAAACAGATTCCCAATCTTTTTACCATTTCAAGACTCTTTTTAGCACCTTTTATTGTTGCTAATATTCTAAGTGGAAATTTAATTACTGCCGGTTACATCGCACTAGCAGCTTCTGTTACAGATTTAATTGATGGTAAGGTTGCTAGAGCATTAGATGCTTCATCTAACTTTGGAGCAAATTTGGATGCAGTTGTTGATAAAATATTTATTACATCAGTAACAATTCCCCTGTTCATTACAAATCCTTATTTAATTGTTCCAATTATTTTAGATATGACTATTGCTAGTGTTAACGGGTATGCTCATATTAAAGGGTTACAACCTAAAACTAGTAAAATTGGAAAAGTAAAAACGGTATTCTTAGATTCATTAATCTGTTCTGCATTCTTTATAGATATTAGAAATTTTGATAAACTATTTAAAATTTTATACCTATCAACAGTAATTCTACAGGTTAGAACACTTAATGATTATTGTAAGACTTATGAAACAAGTGATAAAAAAAATAATTATGATAAAAAAAATAACGATTTAGAAGTAAATGAAATTGAAGAACAAAATAAAGTAAAGACTTTATCCAAAACACTTGAAAGTAACAGTTCAGTTACTAATAGTAAAAAGGAAGAATTAGAAAGTTTAAAAAAGATTATTAAAGATTACAAAGAAAATGATGTACACGTAATTGATAACGAAGTAAAACATATAAAAAAATGACTTATTTAATTAAGTCATTTTTCTTTTTATTATTAATCTAGCAATAATGTTATTTTTGCATAACCATGTCCATTATTTCCAGTCATGGTTCCACCATTAGGATTAGGCATTATCGCATTACCAGCAATCACTTGTCCTTCACTAAAAATATATCCAGAAAACGGAAAGGGAAAAGTGAAAGCCTTCGCACTATGTGCTCGGCGGAATTAGTCCCGAACGCAACGCACTGAGAAACCGCTACCCTGGGTAACCTCGCCACGGTTAACAGCAGCATAACTCGAAAGGACGTAGCGTCTCCACGCATTCGAACCGGACGGCGACGACGACCACCAGGTACCGCCTAAACCCACATTGTAGAGAGAACCGGAAGTATCACGGTAACCAGAAAGCAGGCCATTGAACCCATAATCATCAGTACCACGAGCACTTGTTCCTTTTAATTTTTTACCAACATCAGTACCGCGGTCACCAACTTTATTCCATACAGTATTACCTACACCATATGTAGAATCTACATATCCCTCTAACGTTTTCCATTCATCATCAGTTGGTATATGCCAACCTGTCGGACACAATCCTTGAACACCTGGGGTTGTACTTCCATTCATTGCTGCGCCCCACTGATAATGGATTTCAGAACCATTTGCACGGCATGCATCATGTGGTGCAGAACTGTTAAAGGCTTTATTTAAACAGCCGTTTCCTGTATATTTTAGGTTTTCTGCAAACCACCATTGCGTTCCTATTTCAACAATTTTATATGTTTGGCCATCCCTGGCATCTGTTATAGTTATAATTTGATAAATTGTTTTGGTAGTCTTACTTGCAGTACAAGATTGATTACCTAATATATCATTTACACAAATTCTATAATAGTAGGTTGTATTTCCGTTTAAGCCTGATACATTACAATTTGTTGTATTATTTGTACATACATTAGTCCATGTACTATTATCAGTGCTTCTTTGATATATATATGGATTTGTCGCTAAACCACTATGGGCATCATTTGCATTACCACCCCTTGTTATTGTAAAACTATCATGAGTTATATTTGTGACATTTGTTGTTACACCCGATATTACTGGCCCAGTATTATCTAGATTAAATACATTGCTTCTAGCTATTGTTGTGTTTCCCACATTATCT
>JAQWBL010000033.1 GCA_028706395.1 Bacilli bacterium
AGCAGCCATAATTAAAAAGATTTTATTTCCTTCTAAAATACTCCAAGCAGCTCCATAGTTTCTAACATAGGTAATTGAAAAAAATGATTTTATAACACTTACGCTGTCTAATAAAGCTATATTAGTTGTAATAACAAATTTAACTAATTGATCAATCATTAAGCATATAAAACTAATAATAATAACTTTTTTGTTCATAAGTTTCACCTTCTTAATTATAGCATATATAATGTTTAACATAAAGATTATATATTTTAAAATAAAAAAAGACAAGATGTTTTCTTGTCCATTTTGTTATTTTGCTTGTTTTAAAGCATTCATTACTGCTTCATAGTAAGTATCAACAGTGATTGTAACACCTGATACAGAATCAGTTTTAGTTTCTTTATCGTCTGACCATTTTAACCAATCCAAACCTTGTTCTTGAACAATTTTAGCTTCTAAATTATTAATTTGCTCATACCATTCTGCTCCACCTTGAATAACTCCAATATTTGCTGACGTTCCCTTCATGCCATATGCATCACCTAAAGTTTTCTTAGTTGTGCTAGCGCCATCCTTATTATAAGTTGAATCAATAAATACAGATTTTATTTTACCATCAGCACCAACATAAACAGATGCTGTTGATACATATTTGTTACCATATGATTCAAATTCTTTAGATGAACCAAAATAAGTTCCTTCCTTGTAGTCACCTTTTTCTTCAATTTTAGTACATCCTGTTACTAATACTAAAGCAACTAACATGATTGTCATTAAAAATTTTTTCATTCTATTCCTCCTACATTATATTAAAATTATATATCATATTCATTAATTTTGCAATTCTTTTTCAAAATATATTACTATTTCCTTACTAATTAAGCCTACTATAATTCCGGTTGGAATTGAGAACAATAAAAGCCATGGTAAATAATAAATCATATTAGTTGTATTGATTATAATAATCGCTACAAGAACTTGACCAACGCTATGAAATATCGAACCAACAACACTTACCCCAACAATCGATAACTTTGTAAATCGTTTTGTTAAATACATGGCGGTTCCACTTAATAGGGCCCCACTCAAACTAAAGAAGAAGGTTTGACTAAATATCCCAGTTCTTAAAATCCCTACTAAAAAGACTCTTAAAACAGAAACATACATGGCATCCTTAAATGAGTAAGAATATAAAATAAACAAAATAATTGTGTTAGCAAGTCCAAGTTTTAATCCTGGTATATATCCATTAAAAAAAGGTATCATGCTTTCAATAATACTTAAAACAACTGATAATGCTAATAACATTGATAATCTAATATTTTGTTTTAATTCCATCTTCTACCTACTTTATTACAGCGTCAACATCATCAGCTGCTTCTATTTCTATTACTACTTTGTTTGGTAAACAAACAATTGTTTCATAAGTTTCTTTAATCCATCCTTGTTTAGAACATAAATGTAAAGGGCTTTTTTCTTGGACAACTCTTATTTTGTCATTATCGACTTCAATTACTACTTCTCCATTAAACCCATTTACTTTATGAGTAGACTTCGATTCTTGACTTAATGGTATTGTAAGGACTAAATCATTTTCAAAGTAAACCTTGGCCGTTTTTTGATCTGTATTTTTAGTAATCACAATTAGCCAAATCATAAATACGGAAAAGACAAGAAGACCTAAAACTAATTTTAAATCATTTTTGTTCATACTTACTAAATCCTTCACTTTTTATTATTTTGTTATCATTAGTAAACCAGATTGCTTCGACTCCATCCATTTGACTAATAAACTTCTTTCCTTCATCAATCGGCATTAAAAATAAAGTGGTTGTTAAAACATCATTTAGTTTACTGTCACTAGACAAAACAGTAACACTTTTCATATAAGTTCCAGGATACAAGGTGTTTGGGTTAATAATGTGATTATAACTAACACCATTATATTCATAAAATCTTTCATAACTACCACTAGTTGCTACACATATATTTTCACCATTTATAATGGCCAAATTTTCTCCATTATTTAAAGGACTTTTTACTCCTATTTTATATAAGTCTTTATGATATTTATTACCTACTAATACTTGTCCACCAGCATTAATAATAAATTTATCAAATCCTTGCTTTTTTAAATATTCTCCAGCTACATCCGTTACATAACCTTTAGCAATTGCTCCTAAATCAATGTTTGGATTATTGTTTAATATTTTATTATCACCCAAAAGTTTTACTTCTTTAATATTTTTAGTAGCTATTTCTAATTCTTCTTTAGTTGGAATTCCATCCTTGCTTGCTAAATATTTTTTCCAAACATCAATAACACTACCTATTTCTATATTAAATAAACCATTACTTTTATTTTTCCAAAGAAGACCATATTCCAAAATATCATATAATCTTTTATCAATAGTAAGTGCTTCTTCTTCAGAGTTATTGTTATTAATATAATAAACATTAACTAAATCTTCATAACTATTATATCTATCAGTTAATTGATGATATTCTTTATATATTTTATCCACTTCTTTTAAAGTACTATCAACTTCCTTTTTATCACTATATACTTTAATATTTATATAAGTATCCATATAAAATAAGTTTTTAGTAATAACTTTTTGTTTCTTGGCCATAAAAGAGATTAACAACATAGCCATTAATAAACCTAAAAGTAAAATATAAGGTACATATTTTTTCATACTATCACCTGTTTAATTATAGCAAAAAAAGTAGATTTAATCTACTTTTATTAGAAACTAACTTTAACTAAAATAACATCTTCACCAATCTTTTCAATTTCTTTCCATTTGATTTCAATTTCATCTCTTGTTGTAAACATTGAAACTAAAAATTTGGTTTTTTCAATAACTAGTCCATTCATTATACCATCACTGCCTATTATAACATCAATAATATTCCCGATTTTTTTACCATCAACAACATTTACAACATCTTTATTTTGTAATTCTGATAATCGCATTCTACCACCTAGTTAATTATATTTTATAAAAACTATATAATGTCTTTAATCAATCATTTTTTTGATATTATCTAAAGCACACTTTTCAACTCGAGATATTTGAGCTTGTGATATCCCAATTTCACTTGCTAACTCCATTTGTGTTTTGCCAATAATATATCTTGAATATATTATATATTTTTCCTTATCCTTTAACTTCGATATCGCATCATTAAGAGCGATATGAACTTCTTGACTATATTGTTGCTTCTTGTCATCACTTAATTGATCTGCCAAATAAATAGTATCTCCACCATCATTATAGATTGGTTCAAACATACTAATTGTATCTTTCATTGAATCAATAGCATTACTTACCTCAAACTCTGTTAGTCCAAGTTCTTTAGCAATTATTTCAATACTTGGTTCTTTCCCCAATTCATTGGTAAGCCTTTCTTTAGTTGTTAATGCTTTGTAAGCAATATCTTTAATGCTTCTAGCAATTCTAACACTATTATTATCTCTTAAGTAACGTTTCACTTCCCCTAAAATCATTGGTACAGCATACGTTGAAAAACGCACTTCATGTTTCAAATCAAAATTATCAATAGCTTTAATTAAACCAATACAACCAACTTGAAACAAATCATCCATATTATCTGTTCTGTTATTAAATTTTCTTAAAATACTAAGGACTAATTTCAAGTTTCCATTTATTAAATCTTCCTTGGCAAATTTATCTCCATTTTGCATTTTAATAAATAGGTCTATCATTTCTTCATTGGTTAAAACTTTAATATTCGCAGTATTCACGCCACTGATTTCAACTTTGTAGCGTGCCATAAAAAATCTCCTTTCAACTTCATCATGAGTTAAAAAGAGATAATTTATTCATTTATTTTTATTTGTTTATTTTTAGTATTTCATTAATTGTTTCTTCTTCTTTGTAGCTAACATTTATTTTTTGACCTGTTTCAACAAATGGTAAGAAATTACGATCAATCTTAATTGATGCACGATAATTATTATTGTTAGTATCCGTAAAATAATAATATGTTGTTCCATCAATCATAACCGATTTTATTTTAGAAATAGTAATGTCCTTTTTCAGTAATTTGTCGTTATTAACATTTCTTTCAGCATCGCCTAAATATCTTTCAGAAGCAGCAACAATTCCATCATGAGAATCACTTACAACAACTTTTTGATAGTCAGCGACATCAACAAAGGCATACATTTTTACTAAACCAGCATTATCTTTAAGAGACAATAAATATGTTGGTTTATTATTTAAATTAATTAATAAAGGAAATGTCGCTCGGTATTTCATTTGTTGTACTTGACCTTCCGCACTAGCCATAGCTGAATATTCAGTAGCTCCTGCGACTGGATAAAAGACCGTTTCTTTAGTACGAAGATTACTCATAATAAATCCAATGTTAGATGAATCACTTGCAACTGAAGTAACACCAGTATATAAATAAACATCATCATTCATTACAGTATAATTATATCCCTCAGTTGTTGAAACAACTCCTTTTTGACCAAAGATTGAATTGAAAAATCCATTAGCGTATTTACCCCAGTCATTTATTTGTTCTATAATAAGTGATGGCTGATGAACATGATCAATCCAAGTTGGAGCTTCTCCAGCATTGTATTTAACAGACTCACCAGTAACAGCATTTAATGTGATAACACCAGATACTTCTGGACGTAGTCCAACTCCTGCATATTTAATAGTTGGAACAACCCAATAAGGATTACCTTCATTATCTAATTCAAATTTTTCAGCACCAAAGTTTTCTGTTGGATATGAAAAGCGTAATTTTCGTTGCATTTTTTCATTGAAAAGTGCTGACGGAACATATTTCATACCTTTTTCTAATTTTACTAATTCTGCTTTACCAGTAACTGAATTTAATATAATATAACCTTTTACTCCATCTTTACGGTTAGTAAAGTATTTTATTATATTTGCATATTCAAGTGGTGTAACACGAACAATATCATCATTGTAGTTAATTTGGGTATATAGATTTGAAACTGAAAATTGTGATACTAATTCAGTCATTTGACCCATAACACGATCGCCTAATTTACGACTTGAATCTTTATCTAGTAAAGGTAAGGCATTATAATCAACTTCATTAACATCTTTTTCAAATACACCATCTTCTTTAATAGCAATACGATTATAATATTTTTTTGCATTAAATATTGGTAAATTAACAACGTTAACTAAAAGTATAAGTACAATAACAACAGGTATTACTAAAACAACCATACTTCCTCGTTTAAATGATTTTTCTGCTTTTGATATTTTAGTAATCAAATTTTCTGTTGTTTTATATCGGTAAACTTCAGCAGCAATAAAATATATTACATAAATCGTTAAAGCAAATGGCCAAAACATTGGGGCAGTTAAATTTAGTGGTGGAAGCATAAAATAATATAATATTGCTCCTAAAACCAAAGTAATAATTATTGGCATAATTTTATTTTTCATAATTTCACTCCTCTTATTTTCTAATTCTTTTCCAATCCTCTTCTTTAAATCCAACAAGGATTAAATCATCACTAACAAAGATTGGTCTTTTTACTAACATACCATTAGTTGATAATAATTTTATTTTATCAGAATCGCTCATGTCTAATAACTTGTCTTTTAAGTTTAGTTCTTTATAAACAAGACCACTAGTATTAAAAAACTTTTTAATTGGTAATCCACTTTTAGTAATCCAATCTTTTAATTCTTCAACACTCGGATTTTCAGTAACGATATTACGATCATTAAAATTGATTTTATTGTCTTTTAAAAACTTTAAGGCTTTATTCGATGTACTACATCTGGGATATCCTAAAAACAAATATTGCATACTTACCTCCAAATTAATTATAGCATATTTCAACTAAAAACAAAATAAGTTGATATTTATCAACTTACGTTTTAACGATCGTTTTTAATCGTTTTATAACTTTCTTTTCAATTCTAGAAATATATGACTGGCTAATATTTAACAATTCAGCAACATCCTTTTGTGTCATTTCATTATAGTTATAAAGCCCATATCTTAAAACCATTATTTGTTTATCACGTCCACTTAATCTATTAATTTCTTGATATAACAATTCCTTTTCAACTTCTTCTTCCAGTCCTTTTGTAACAACATCAGGTTCCGTTCCTAAAATATCTTCTAAATGTAATTCATTACCTTCTGAATCATAACTTAGACTATCTTCAAAACTTATTTCTCCTCTTCTTTTTTTATTTTTTCTTAAATACATTAATATCTCATTATCAATACATCTAGAGGCATAAGTTGCAAGTTTAATATTTTTGTCTAATTTATATGTATTAATTCCTTTTATAAGTCCAATGGTGCCAATACTTACAAGGTCTTCTAAATCAATTTTAGTATTTTCATATTTTTTAGATAAGAAAACAACCAATCTAAGATTATGTTCAATTAATTTAGCTCGCGCTGATTCATCACCATTCGATGACCTTGTGACATATTCTATTTCGTCTTCTTTAGATAATGGTTCTGGTAATTTATCAGAACTTCCGACGAAATAAAGTCCCTTTTTAACATGAAAAAACTTAAGTAAATAGCTAATTATTTTTCGCATTTTATCCCTCCAATAATTGATTGTGCAAAATACAATTAATTCCTTCTATTTTAAAATCCTCATCAACAATACCAACCAAAAATTTCTTTTTAATACCTACACCCTTAATGACTATTTGATATGGAATAACACATTTAATTAATCCGTTATTACTTACTGTGTGGTATGGAATAAGGACTGATTTTAAATCTTTAATACTATCTCCTAATTCACTTTTATTAACTAAAATAACTGGTCTTTTGAAGAATGGATCGGTTATTTTATTACCTGTATCTACAAAACCAGTTAAGCTAATTGAATTATCTTTGGTTAAAAACAATTCTATTTCATAGTAATTAGCATAATTCGTTTTAAGTTTGATACCTTGTCTAACATAAGTATATATAATAATTGGTGAGATTATGATTAAAAGAATATAATTAATACTTAACCCATGATGGTAGAAGACTAAACCTTCCTGTTTATATGAAAATTCAACATTTAGGTAATATAAAAATCCTCCTAATAAAATACTTGATATATATAAATATAAAAGATTTTTTAAAGTATATTTAATGTTTTTATAACCAAATGAAATAATAATCATAATTACACTGATTATGAATTTAATAAAAAATAATTGAATAGAATTAATTTTAATAAATAACACAAAAATACTTAAGCTACCGATTACTGACCCTAAAATTATTTTCTTAATTTTTACATTTCTTCTTAGCAAAACAGAAACACTTAATAACAAGATAAAATCAAAACCTAAATTAAGAAGAAATATTAAATCTAGGTATAAAGTCATACTATCACCATTTACATTATAAAAAAACAACACATAGTATTGTGTCGTTTTATAGTCATTAAGTATTTTTTATATGTTAAAGTCCTCTTTTTCTTAGGAATGTTGGGATTTCTGTTGTTTCAGATACATCTTCAATATCTTTTCTTAATTCTTCTCTTCTTGTATAAGGATGATATAGTGGATCTCCTTCTTCTTCAAATCCTGTTGCAATAACAGTAACAATGATTTCATCATTTAAGTTTTCGTTAATTACAGCACCAAAGATAGTATTAATATCTGTATTAGAAGCACCACGAATTGTTTCAACAACTGTTTCTACTTCTGAAAGCGCCAGATTAGCACCACCTGTAACGTTAATAATAGCATCTGAAGCACCATTAATGCTTGTCTCTAATAATGGACTTGATAC
>JAQWBL010000034.1 GCA_028706395.1 Bacilli bacterium
AATATTATATACATTATGTTCTCCTAATAGAACAGTTTGAAATGAATATAATTTTTTATCATCTTTAAACTTAACATTAAAGGTTGTTCCTTTATTTGATAGTTTAATGTCTGAAGCTTTTACATCGGCATCAGAGTTAATTCCAATCCAAATTATTTTACAATTATTTTTAATTTTATAACTGGTTTGTTTAATATCATCTTTATTTAATACGGCTACTCCATCACTAGGAAGATATTCCACTAATTCAAATTTACCTTTTTGAATATTTTCTTCACTTTTAAATGTCTCTAAATGCGCTAAACCTATCTTAGTAATAATTGCATATTTAGGATTTACTAATTCACAGTTTTGTTTTATTTCCCCTATTTTATAGGCACCCATTTCAGCTATAAAAACATTTGTAAATTTATCTAACATATTATTTATAGTTATCATCAGTCCAAAAGGAGTATTATAACTTTTAGGGGTCTTTAAAGAAATATATTTTGTATTTAAAATTGTGTTTAATATTTCTTTACTACTTGTTTTACCATAACTTCCAGTAATGCCAACTACATGTAGTGAATTCATTGCTTTAATTTTACTTTTAGCCTTATTATAATAGTATTTATAGACCATTTTTTCAATTGGTTTATTGATGATATTTACTATATATATTATACAGTATGATAAATAACTAAATATAAACATTAATAAAAAATAAATCCATTCGTTTTCAACATTATAATTATAATATATATATAAATTTATAATTAAAAATATAATGAATATTGTTGTTATCAATCTTTTTATTCGAGCAGTTACTTTAAATTTAATTTTTTTTTGTTCATTTTTTAACCTATTTAATTCAATATAAGCAAGGAGTAAATATGTTAAAATAATTAATATCATATACACAGTTTGATTTAAAAACAAAGTTGCTATTACTAATAAAAAAGTATATAAATCAATATTAAATACGGTTTCTTTAAAGTTTCTAAAGATCCATTTTAAATAACGGTTACCTTCATTATATATATTTTGTTGTAACATATAAAGACCACGACGGTATTTTAATATATTATAAAAATAATAAGTAAATAAAGTTATGATAAAAAATTTCATATAATTCTCCTTTATAATTTAATATCGAATAAATAAGTATTTGGTAATGTAATATCTACGATCGAAGTGATATTATCAAAGAATAATAAAGTTTCAATCTTCATATCACTGTTACTGTATTTTAATGAAATACGATATTCTGGATGTAATAAAGCTTGATAATTTTCTTCTGTTAAACTTTTAAATTTTAAAGCATTAACATTAGCTATTTGTTCATTAGGATAATGATAAATTTCTCTTTTTAAATCATTACAACCGGTTAATATTTTACCCATTTTTTGGCTTAATACTTCTTCTACTTCTTGTTCACTATATATTTTTTCTTCTAACATCCATCCAAATTCATAATCAGTTTCTTGTTTTAAATGAACCCAGCCTGTTTTTGAATCCTTAGTTACTTCTTGATAATATTCCATATTGTCTGTAAAAACATTATTATCAACAATAACTAAAATTTTCTCAGTTTGAAGTTTATATATTGTATAATCTTCTTCTAAAGAATTTTTAAATCTTATTTTAAAGTTATCTGGCAAATTTACTTCACAATTTAACTCAGATACTTTTGTTTTTTTAACTTGCTTTTTAGTTTCCTCTTCATTACTGCAACCACATAGTAATAAAACTATTAATAGGCACGCTGACAACTTTTTCATTCTATCACCATTCTAATTATATTATATTTAAGACATTTTTACAATTAAAAAGTGCAAAAGCACTTTCTTTTTTCTTTATAACTGCTTGAGCGACTATCACGTTCAAGACACAAAACTCTTTAGGACTATTTTACTCTTTTAAAATACATTATAAATAAATCCCTTTAATTCATTAAGCATTGTTGCTATTTCTAATCTGATTGGTTTTATCATGTTTGCACCTTCTTACAAATATTATTATACACAAAAAGAATTCTTCTATATCTTCTATTAAACTAGTTAGTTCGCAATATTCCTTAAACAAAAACAAAAAAACCAAGATATTTCTATCTTAATTTTAGTTCAATTAATTTCTCTTTTTTATTTTATTACACTTGTACTGCCCGTTTAATATAGGGAGCAAAAGATTAAATCAAAACTAACTGAAAAAATATATTCTATCAATTATTATATTTATTCTTTTGAAGATTTATATAACTTAGTAAAATAACCGTTTTTTTCAAGCAAATCTTCATATTTTCCTTGTTCTTTAATTGTTCCATCAGATAATACAAATATAGTATCAATGTTTTTAATTGTTTCTAATCTATGAGCAATAATAATAAGCGTCTTATTTTCTAAGCAACTAACAATATTGTCCATAACTTTTTTTTCTGTAATATTATCCATCGCACTAGTTGACTCATCCAATATTATTACTTTTGAATCGTCAAAAAATAACCTTGCTAAAGCAACCCTTTGTCTCTCTCCACCAGACATTCTTACACCTTTTTCACCAAGTTCCGTGTTTAATCCATTTCCAAGTTTTTCATAAAACTTATCTAAGCAAACTAAATTTAATACTTTTAAGATTTTTTCATCATCAATCTTTTTATCAAATATTAAATTTTCTCTTAGAGTTCCATCAAATATGGGTGCTTCCTGTGATACATAAATGACATTATCATAAAATGAATTTAAATTTAATTTGGATAATTCTTTACCATCAATTAATAAATTTCCTTTGTCGTATTTAATAAGTCCCATAATTAACTTTATAATTGTAGATTTACCAGATCCCGATTCTCCAACTAATGCGATAGAAGAGTTTTTCTTTATTTTAAACGATAAATTATTGATTATATTTTTATCATTAGAATACGAGTAAGAAATATTTTTAAATTCAATGTCTCCATCTAATTTTTTTAGTTTAATTCCATTGTTTAGTGCTTCATCATCTCTTATATCCAATAATTCAATATACTTATTAAAAGATATTTTATTTAATTTATAATCAACATATTCAACATTAAAAATTGCAATTGGCTCATACGCTTTACCTAACAATGAAATAACTGTTACAACAGCACCTACTGATAAATCTGATTTTAAAACTGCATATCCTAGTACAATAACTTTTAAAACGTTTACAATTAATGCAAATACAGTAAAGAAAATTTCATGCACTAACTTAATCTTTGTTTTACCATCAACAATGTTTGTTATTCCATCTTTTGTTACTTTTATTTCAGTATCAAACTTTTTATTAGTTCTAAATACAACCAATTCCATAAATCCTCTTACTAGATGTTTATTTAAAAATTCTTGATTTAATATAATGTTTTCTTTTAATTTATATAATTTTTTTAAAATTATGTTTGAAATAATAATTACAATAATATAACCTACAAACACAAATAGAACGTATTCTTTTTTTACTCTAAAAATGAAAATTAAACTAAATATAGCTGTTGGTAAGAGATATCTAAAAAGTTTTAGCCAAAAATTTATCATTATATCTCTAGAAGCTGTTGCACCATCTTCTGCCTTTTGAGTAAGTCTTCCTGTGCCAATTTTTTGATATTCTAGATAATCAATAGATTTCATCTTTTTTAGTGATTGAAGTTTAAAATCTAAATACAATTTGTTTTTTACTTGTTGTTCAGGATAATTTTCTATGTATCCTAATATAGTAGATATTATTAGCAAAAACCCATATATTATCAACGGAATTAGTGTAAGAGTTTGAAATTGAAATGCATCTAATATTTTTTGATAGTATGTTACACTATACAAATCTAAAAAATTAATAACAATGCCTATTAATACATAAAATACTATCATTTTTAAATTATTTTTAATTACTTCTTTAAATAACTTCATAATTTTACCTCTTTATTTCTCACACTTTTATTGTGATTTAAAAATAAAAAGAACCTCCTTTCATAAATAACAAAAACATCACAATTTTTTAATGTGTGTAATTTGCCATTCATGAAGAGATTCTTAAGACTCATCATTATTCCTTTAAACATCTTGGTTTATATGGTAGTAAAACGCGAATGGACTAATTGAATTACTACGCATTTAATGTATCACGTTTACATAAGTTTGTCAAATAGTTGGTATAACTCAAAACAACGATAAAAACCTTTGAATTTTGACTACTTTTTTTAGAGCGGCTTGTACAATGGCATAAATAACAACACAAGCAACTCTTCATATATAAATTATAGTACTCAATTATTTACTTCTAGTTTTTAATTTTTCACCTTTTATCATACTTTTTCATTCTTTCTTCGGTTGTATATCCAATATAAGCATAAGTACCATTCATTTTACTAGGATTGAATCCATAAATAGTCATTCTTGAATGCCCTTCAATAATTAAATATTTTTCGTCATTACACGTTATTAAAATAACTGGTGGAAAAGTATTTGTTTTATTATATTCTACACCATCCAAAAATGATTGATTTGATACACCAAATATTTCTTTTCCATTTTTTATTACTTTAGCCGCTTCAATAGGTTTAGAAGTTCCATTTGATAATTCATTCCAATAATCATAATCAATATAATATATATTATCTATATCTTTTTCATTTAATTCCATAAATTTCCATTCATCGATTTTGGGAAACCTTTCAAATAGTCCATCATCAGGATATCCTCTGAATATTTTCATTATTTTTAATCTATCAAAATTTTCTTTTTTATTACTAATATTTCCATTCACAATAATAGATGAATCTAATTTTAAAGTCATAAGTGCCTTGATTAAATCTTTGTTAAATCTTCTTGAATTAAATTCTCCTTTAAGAAATTCAAGAATCATTTCCGATTCACTTGTTTTTCTAATCATTTTTATAAGTATCACCTTCATATACATTTTATCACAAAAAAACTAAGATGAGTAATCACCTTAGTTTAATCTTTATTATTTAACTTGTTTTGCTTTAATAACTGCTTGAGCAGCTGCTAAACGTGCGAGTGGAACACGATAAGGTGAACAAGATACATAATCTAGTCCAATTCTATGACAGAATTCAACACTAGAAGGTTCACCACCATGTTCTCCACAAATACCTAAGTGGATATCGGGTCTAGCCTCTCTACCTTTTAAAACAGCCATTTCTATTAATTTTCCAACCCCATGTTGATCTAATTTTTCAAATGGGTCGCTTTCAAATATTTGTTTTTTATAATATTCATCTAAGAATTTAGAAGCATCATCACGAGAGAATCCATAAGCCATTTGTGTTAAATCGTTAGTACCAAAACTAAAGAATTCAGCTTCTTTAGCAATTTCATCTGCTAAAAGAGTTGCTCTTGGAATTTCAATCATAGTTCCAACGTGATATTTTAAATCAACATTAGAATTTTGAATTATTTCATCAGCAGTTTTACAAACGATATCTTTAACATATTTTAATTCTTTTACATCACATGTTAATGGAATCATAATCTCTGGTGATATGTTTACTCCTTTTTTATTTACAGTGATAGCGGCTTCAATAACTGCTCTTGTTTGCATTTCGGCAATCTCTGGATATGTAACTGCTAGACGACAGCCACGATGTCCCATCATTGGATTGAATTCTTTTAATGATTCAACTCTGTTTTTTAAACTTTCAAATGAAACTCCTAAGCTATCTGCTAAAGGATGTATTTCTTCATTAGTATGTGGTAAAAATTCATGTAAAGGTGGATCTAAGTAACGAATTACCACTGGATAACCTTCCATAGTTTCAAATATTTTTTCAAAATCTTCTCTTTGGAAAGGTAAGATTTTATCTAAAGCTGCTCTTCTTTTTTCTTCTGTTTCTGCTGTAATCATCTTTCTAAAGTTAAATATTCTATCTTCTTCAAAGAACATGTGCTCAGTACGACATAAGCCAATACCTTCTGCTCCAAAAGCACGTGCTTGTTTAGCATCCTTTGGAGTATCTGCATTAGTTCTTATTTTTAGTTTTCTAACTGCATCTACCCAACCCATGAATATTTCAAAATCGCCACTTATTTCAGGTTCTACAGTTTTAATCTCTTCACCATAAACTTTACCAGTTGAACCATCTAATGAAATTGAGTCTCCTTCTTTAAAAACTTTTCCATCTTCGGTTTTCAATGTTTTATTTTCTTCATCTATTCTAAGAGTTCCACAACCACTTACACAGCATCTACCCATACCACGAGCAACAACTGCTGCATGCGAAGTCATACCACCTCTAAGAGTTAATATACCTTGTGCATCATTCATACCTTGAATATCTTCTGGCGATGTTTCTAAACGAACAAGAATTGGTTTTTCTCCTCTTGCTTTAGCATTAGATACATCTTCAGCATTAAAGTAAATTTTTCCGTTAGCAGCTCCTGGTGACGCGGCTAATCCTTCAGCAATAACTAAAGCTTTGTTCAAAGACACAGGATCAAATGCTGGATGCAATAGTTGATCTAATTGTTTTGGTTCAACTTTTAATATTGCTTCTTCTTTTGATATCATTCCTTCGTTTACCATATCAACAGCAATTTTTAAAGCTGCTTGTGCTGTTCTTTTTCCATTACGAGTTTGTAACATGAACAATTTACCACTCTCAATAGTAAATTCCATATCTTGCATATCTTTGTAATGATTTTCTAATTTTTTAGCAATAGTTGAAAATTGATTATATATATCTGGCATTATTTCTTCTAATGTTGATATCGGTTGTGGTGTTCTAATACCAGCAACAACATCTTCACCTTGAGCATTTATTAAATATTCACCATATAATTTATTTTCACCAGTTGATGGATTACGAGTAAATGCTACACCAGTACCGCAATCATCTCCCCTATTACCATAAACCATTTCTTGAATGTTTACTGCTGTTCCCCAGTTAGCTGGAATATCATTCATTTTACGATATATAATCGCTCTTTCATTCATCCAACTTCTAAATACAGCGGTTATAGCTTCAATCAATTGTTCTTTCGGATCTTGTGGGAAGTCTACACCAGATAATTCTTTGTAAACGTTTTCAAATTTTGATACTACTTCTTTCATATCATCTGCTGTTAAATCAGTATCATTTTTAATACCTTTTGATTCTTTTATTTCATCTAATAATCTTTCAAAAGATGACTTTGGATAACCTTTAACAACATCTGCAAACATTTGGATAAATCTACGATATGAATCATATGTAAATCTTGGATTTCCGGTTGCTTGTGCAAAACCTTCAACTACCTCGTCATTAAGTCCTAAATTCAATACAGTATCCATCATTCCAGGCATTGAAGCTCTTGAACCACTTCTAACACTTACTAATAATGGATTATTAGTATCTCCTAATTTTTTACCTGTTGCTTGTTCTAGTTTTTCTAAATATTCAAATACTTGATCTTTTACTTCTTCACTTATAACTTTATTATCTTCATAATATTTGTTACAAGCCTCAGTAGTTACAATGAAACCATCAGGAACTGGTAACCCTATTCCTACCATTTCGGCAAGATTAGCACCTTTTCCACCAAGAAGGTTTCTCATTTCCTTGTTTCCCTCTTTAAAGGAATAAACGTATTTTATCATCTTCATTCTCCTTTACTCACAATATAAATTATATCAAAAAATCAAATTAAAAAAAAGAGGTTTTTACACCTTCTTTACTTTTTTGCTCTTGGATGACAATTTAAATATACTTGTCTTAATCTTTCATTAGAAATATGCGTATAAATACTAGTTGTTGTTAAATTAGAGTG
>JAQWBL010000035.1 GCA_028706395.1 Bacilli bacterium
ACGCTAATAATTTAGTTAAACCAATGACCTTTCCACTTATAGCTTTAGTTGTAAGTGGTGGACATACTGATTTAATTTATATGAAAGAAGATTATAGTTTTGAACGTATTGGTGGTACATTAGATGATGCTGTTGGTGAAGCATATGATAAAGTTGCAAGAGTATTGGGACTTAGTTATCCAGGAGGACCAGTAATAGATAAATTAGCGCTTACGGGCACTGATATTTATCCACTACCAACACCACTTGATGATGATAGCTATAACTTTAGTTTTAGTGGAATAAAAAGTGCTGTTATCAATTTGATACATAATATTAAGCAAAGAAATGAAAAATTAAATGTGGAAAACTTAGCTACTTCATTTCAAAATAGAGTAGTTGATATTTTAGTTAAAAAAACAATGAGAGCTTTAGATGAATATCAAGTGAATAATTTAGTTGTAGCTGGTGGAGTAGCGGCTAATAATGGACTTCGTACTAAACTAACAAAAGCATGCCAAGAAAAGAACATAAATTTAACCATCCCACCTATTAAGTACTGTACAGATAATGCAGCAATGATAGGGGTAGCGGGTTATTATGCTTATAAATTAGGTCGATTAGCTGAACTAAATATAAACGCTAAAGCAACTTCAGAGTTGCAATAAGGAGTGATAAAGATGCGCTTTACAGGAACTATTGCTAGAGGAATTAGAACACCTATTTTAAAGGAAAAGGATAATTTAATTGATATTGTTGTAGATTCAGTAATGAAAGCTTCTCAAAATGAACAATTTGAATTAAGAGATAAAGATATAGTTGCAATAACTGAAGCTGTTGTTTCAATTGTTCAAGGAAACTATGTCAGTGTTGACGATGTAGCGACAGATATTAAAAATAAGTTTCCAAATGGTCATATAGGAATAGTTTTTCCTATTTTAAGTCGCAATCGTTTTGCGTTATGTTTAAAAGGTTTTGCACGTGGTGCTAAGAAAATAACAATGCTACTTAGTTATCCTTCTGATGAAGTAGGCAATCCTATTTTAGAAGAAGATAGACTAAGCGAATATAAAATTAATCCATATAGTGATATTATAAGTGAAAACAAATATAAAGAGTTATTTGGCGATTTTGTTCATATTTTTACAGGAGTTAATATGATTGATTTCTACCGAGACATAGCAAAGAATGAGGGGTGTGAAATAGAGTTTGTCTTAAGTAATAATCCTATAACTATATTAGAATATACTAAAGATGTTCTTTATTGTGATATCCACACTAGAGAAAAAACAAGAAAAAAACTTACTGAAAATGGTGCTCAAATTGTTTATGGTATGAGTGATATTATGAGAGAGAGTATTAATGGTAGTGGATCTAATAAAGAATATGGTTTATTAGGTTCAAATCGTTCTACTGAAGAGAGATTAAAACTATTTCCAACTAATGGACAAGTTCTAGTAGATGATATTCAAAGGAAATTTAAAGAATTAACTAATAAAAATATTGAAGTAATGATTTATGGAGATGGAGCATTTAAAGATCCTATTGGCGGCATTTGGGAATTGGCAGACCCTGTTGTTTCTCCGTTTTATACTTCTGGATTATCAGGTACTCCAAATGAACTTAAATTAAAATATATTTCGGATAATAAATTTGCTAGTTTGCGTGGAGAAGAACTGAATAATGCTATTAGAGAAGAAATTAAAAACAAAGATAAAAACCTTATGGGTAAAATAGAAACTCAAGGTACTACTCCTAGAAGAATTACTGATTTAGTAGGATCCTTATGTGATTTGACTAGTGGGTCAGGAGATAAAGGAACACCAGTTGTCCTAGTTCAAGGATATTTTGATAATTATGCAGATATGTAAAATTTAAAAAAGATTAATTTTTAATTAATCTTTTTTCTATATATAAAACTAAATAATACATAAGTGTTGCTATTACACATAAGATGAATATTCCAGCAACAACTAAGTCTAGATTAAATACTTGTGAACCATACATTATTAAATAACCAATACCTTGTTTTGATACTAAGAATTCTCCCATAATAACACCTATTAATGACATACTGATGTTTATCTTTAAAGTACTTATTATTTTAGCAAAACTACTAGGCAATAATAGCTTAAAGTATATTTGTCTTCGAGTTGCATTAAATGATTTCATTAGTTTGACTTTAGTTGAATTAGTATCTTTAAAACCTTGATAAACATCAATAATAGTTATAATAACGGATATAAGTAGAGCCATCACAATTATTGAATTCATGGAAGCACCTACCCAAATGATAATAATTGGACCAAGTGCAACTTTAGGTAGACTATTTAAAATAGTTAAATAAGGATCTAGTACTTTAGCTATGAATTCATTCCACCATAAAATAGTTGCGGTTATAACTCCTATAATAGTACCTAACAAAAAGCTAATTAGTGTCTCAAGTACAGTAATTCCGATATGGTTGTATAAATCGTTTGTATTATGAAGACTAATAATTGTTTCAATAACATCCTTTGGACTAGAAGTAATAAAAGTATTAATGATTTTAAAGTCTGCTAGTAATTGCCACAATAGAAAGAATAAAACGACAATTATTATCTGAGTTAATCTTATAAGAAAACTATTTTTCCTTAATTTTTTTAAATATGATTTATGTTCATCACTATACATGGTAATCAATCTCTTTCCATATTAATTCATAGTAATAAGCAAATTCTTTAGCTTTACGATTATTAATAGGTGTTGATTTATCAGTTAAATTGACGTCATATACTTTTTTTATAGTAGCGGGTCTTTTAGACAAAATAATAATGCGGTCAGCCATACTAATGGCTTCAGTCATAGGTTTAATTGATAGGACTATTTTATAAACAAAAAACATAAAATTAATCAGACTGGGGAATGTTTATGAAGAAAACAAAAATAAAATTAACCAAAGAACAACAAACTAAAATAATGCTTTTCTTTATGAAAACATCTATACCGCGTATGTTAAAAAACAATAATTTATCCAAAGGTAAAGATAATGATTGATATATTTGTAGGTATCTATGTTAGAGTTTCTACTGAAGAACAAAAGGAACATGGTTATTCAATTCCTCAACAAATAGATATTTTAACTAAATTAGCTAATAATAATAAATGGAAAGTATATAAAATATATAATGATGCTGGGATAAGTGGGAAAAATACTGAAGATAGGCCAATGCTTAAAGAACTGATCCATGATATTACTAATAAAAAAATTAGTAAGGTTTTAATTACTAAAATGGATAGATTATCCCGAAATGTAATAGATACAGATACTTTATTAAACTTTTTTAATAAATTTAATTGTGAATTAATTGACAGTAGTGGTAGAAAGATAGAAGCTAGTAATCCTAGTGATTGGTTATTTACTATTATTCAAAGTGCTTTTGGTCAATATGAACGAAAGGCAATTATCAATCGGGTAAAAGATGGTTTTGCTGGTAAAGTTAAACAGGGAAAATCGTTATGCAGCTCAACACCACCATATGGATATAATAGAGAAAAAGGAAATGGTGTATTATCTGTTGATGAAGAAGAGGTATTAGTTGTTAAAAGGATCTATTATATGTACTTAGATAATTATTCCTTTGCGGAAATTGCTAGAATGCTTAATATTGAAAAGGTTGCAACAAAAAGGTCTAATCAAATCATAAAAAAAAATAATACAAAATCAGCAATTATTACTAGTAGGTGGACATCTAAAACAATTCGTTTATTATTGTCTAATCCTACTTATATTGGAAAAGTAAGGTATCATCTTAATAAAGCAGATTATCAAGAATATGAAGGGCTTCATGAATCAATAATAGATTTAGAAACTTATAAACAAGTTCAAAATAAAATAAAAAAAACAAAAAGAATATTTAGGACAAATAAACCTAAAGAAGAGGTATATTATTGTGGAACTTTAGTCTGTGGTTATTGTAATAAAAGTTTAACAACGCAACGAACAAAAAAACACAATAAGAAAGGTGAATTTAATACTTATTATGGTTATCGATGTAGTAATAAGGAACATGGGATATGTAATGCTAGAGGAATGAGTCATAAGAAGGTGGAAGAGGCCTTTATAAAATATATTAGTCAAATTGATTATTTAAAAGAATTTAGTAGTTTGGATATTCGATTAAATGATAATAATAAAATTAAAGAATTAAAAGATGTAAATAAAAGTATTACTAAATTCAAAAATAAAAAGGAAGAAATTCTAAATTTGTTTATCGAAGATAAAATTGATGAAAAACAAATGCAATATATGACTAAAGATCTAAGTAAAAAGGAAAAAGTATTAAATCAAAAAAGATTAAAATTAGAAAGTATTTTAAGTTGTAACAATATAGATTTAAAAAGTATTTCTAGAAGCATCAAAGTACATTGGAAATATTTAACAAATAGAGAAAAGTATGACTTTTTAAATCAATTTATTATGTCTATTGTTGTTATTAACGATGACAATGATAAAGTTAAGGGAAAAATAAAAATATTATCAATTAACTTATACGACTAATGGTTATAATTTTTTCTTTGGAACAAATTATGATATAATAATTATAGTAAATATTAGAAGTGATGGTGATATAAGTTATGATAGTGGGTAATGAATTTAATAAAATAAGAAAGCACTATAATAAATTAGTAAAGATGATAAATAATCATTTTTTTGTGGGTATAGTTAATGAGTGGATAGTAGATAATTATTACTTATTAGTTGAAGAAAAGGAAACGATAAACCGTTTTGTCAAAAACAAAAAAATATATGGTTATACTAATAGAAATATAGATATGTATGAAATGTTTAGAAGTATTCTAGAAAAGTATAATTATAAGATTGATGAAAAAATCATCATTAAGGAAGTTATAAACTACCAACACGAAATAGGGTATAATTTAAAATACAAAGAGATATCAATAATACCTTTAATTATTAAAATATTACTATTAAAAAAAGTATCATTTATTTGTGAGCAAGAATCATTAAAATTAGAAGATAAAAAGATGATTAATAAATTAATTAATAAATTAAAGGTAAAATTAATAAATCAAGAAGATATATCCTTAAAAGAATTAATTAATTTAAATAAAATTTCAAATCACGCTATTGTTTATTTTAATGAACAACTTAAAGAATTAGGGGATTACTCTAATTTAGTTTTTAAACAATTTAATAGTTTATTAGAAGAGCATAATATGGTTATGTGGACTATTATAAATGATGAACATTTTGAAAAAACAGAAACAAATATTTTAATTAACAATGCCTTTTATAGTTTAAAGAAGGTAAATCTTTTTGTTATAGAAAATATTTATGAAAAAGTTAATGATGTTGAAAAATTACTTCAAAAAGATAATTTTTATTCATTGATGACTTTAGATACTAAAATTTTAATTCGTAATCATTTATTGAAAAAAGCTAAGAAGAAAAAAGTAACACTAGATGTGTTGGTAAAAGATATGATGGCAAATAATAACAATATATGCGAAGGTATTCTAGTTAATCAAAAATACAATTCATTTAAGTTTATTATTTATTTAATGATGATGATTATTTTAACTACTACTTTAAGTTATTACTTATCTTCTTACCTTAGTAATTATCGTTGGTTAGGGTTTATTGTATTATTAATTCCAATTAGTGAAGTAATAATAATTATTTTACAAAAGATTTTTCTTAAGATTTTTGGAACTAAACCATTACCAAAATTAGACTTTTCTAAAGGGATACCAGCTGATTATAAAACAATGGTAGTTGTACCCACTATTATAAAAAATGATGACAAAATTAAACAAGTTTTTAAAAGTTTAGAAAGATATTATTTAATTAATAAAACTAAAAATATATATTTTACTTTATTAGGTGATACTTTTGAGCATAATAAAGAACATCATGAAAATGATGTTGAAATAGTTGAATGTGGTTTAGCGGAAGTTGAAAGATTAAATAAGAAATATGGAAAAAATATATTTAATTTTGTTTATCGTTGTCGTAAATATAATAAGGGTGAGGGATCTTGGTTAGGTTTTGAAAGAAAAAGAGGAGCCTTATTACACTTTAATGATTTATTATTAGGTAACTTATCAGAAAGTGAAAAAGATGAATATTTTAAAACTCATACTTTTCATAATTTTAATCATAAAATAAAATATGTTATTACTTTAGATGTTGATACTGAATTAGTTATAAATAGTGCTTTAAAATTAGCGGGAACGATGGCTCATCCTTTGAATAGACCTGTTTTAAATGCTGAAGGAAATAAAGTTATTAGTGGTTATGGTCTTTTACAGCCAAGAGTAAGTTTAGAAATTGAGGCAACTAATAAATCTTTGTTTTCACAAATATATGCAGGAGTTGGAGGATTTGATTCTTACAGTAATATTTTTCCTAATTTCTATCAAGATGTATTTAATGAAGGAACTTTTTATGGAAAAGGAATCTATGATTTGGAAGTCTTTCAACAAGTTTTAAAAAATCGTTTTCCAAATAATTTAATATTAAGTCATGACTTACTGGAAGGTAATTACGTTCGAGCTGGAAATGTTACTGATATTGATTTAATCGATGGTTTTCCATCTAAGTTTTTAGTCGATGCCTCTAGAAGATCAAGATGGGCTAGAGGAGATATGCAAATCATTAGTTGGTTAGGTAGAAAAGTTAAAAATGCTAATCAAAAGAAAGTAAAAAATCCAATTACGTTATTAGGTAAATGGAAAATTTTCGATAATATTAGACGAGGATTAATTAGTTTTTCTTTATTATTGATAATTATTATTGCTTTAAGTAGTAATATTATTAATCCAGTATGGTGGTTACTATTTGTCATTTCAATAGATATATTACCAATTATTTTTAAGATTATTGATAGTTTATTAGTTAGTAGAGCTAATTTCATTTCTTTAAAATATTATCGTATATTAATTTTCGGTTATCGAGCTCTTATATTACGAGCAATTACAGAATTGTCATCAATTCCTTATAACGCTTACCTATATTTAAATTCTTTTACGAAATCAATTTACCGTATGACTATTAGTAAAAAACATTTATTAAATTGGTTAACCGCAGATGATGCTGCGAAATTAGTGAAAACTACTTTAGGTAATACTATTAAACAATTTTGGATAAATTATTTATTTGCTTTTTTATTAATAATTTCAGCTTTTAGTTTTCAAGATTATCAATTAATAAAAATAGTTATTGCATCTATTTTTATTTCAGGACCGATTATTGCTTATTTCTTAAGTAAGGATTTAGCAGTACAAAATGGTAAAGTTGAAGAAGAAGATACTAAGTATTTAGAAGATTTAGCTTCTAATACTTGGAAGTATTTTAAAGATAACCTTACAGAAGAAAACAATTATCTTATTCCTGATAATTATCAAGAAAACCGTGATATTAGGCAGGATGTTAAAACTTCACCGACTAATATTGGTTTATCATTGGTATCAGTTATTTCGGCTGCAGAATTAAATTTAATTTCTTTGGAAGAAGCAAATAATTTACTTGAAAAAATTATTAACTCTATTCAAAAGTTAAGTAAATGGCATGGTCATTTATATAACTGGTATAATATTATAACTTTACAAATTATGCATCCATCTTTTGTTTCAAGTGTTGATAGTGGTAATTTTGTGGCGGCATTAATGGTTACAAAAGGGTTTTTAGAAACACATAAAGAACATAAGTTAAAAGAATGTGTTGAGAAATTAA
>JAQWBL010000036.1 GCA_028706395.1 Bacilli bacterium
ACTGTTGGTGGAATAGTATCTTCAACTACAACTGTTCTATTAATAATACTTTTGTTACCTAAACTATCTGACACCTCATACACTATTTCGTATGTTCCATCAATACTTGGATTTATTATACCTGTTAGTATTATTTTGTCACTAATATCTCCATCAACATTATCTATCGCTGTTGCTCCCGGTTCTATATATGGATTACCTATTGATAATATATATGGATTATCACCAATTAAAGTTATTACTGGTGGTTCATTATCTAATGTTAATTTATTACTCATTGATATTTGTTGATTTCCTTTTTTATCTTTGGCAAGTACCCATAAATAATATGTTCCTGTTTCGTTTTCTGGTGTTTTTATTAATTCACCATTCATAAAACTATTTACAAATTCTATTTCTTGAGGTTTTGTTGTACTTGTTGTCCATATATATTTTAAACTACCTGGATCAACTCCACTTATGTCATCAGTTACTATTACTTTTACTTCATGTTGTTTTTTCAGTTCGGTAATATTTGAATATTCAAATGTAATAGTTGGTGGGGTTTCATCCAATATTGGCATTCTTGTGTTTAGTTTATACGGACTTTCAAGGGTTCCATCCCCTCCCATTATTAATACATCACTTCTTAAATTTATTACGGGTCTTACTCCTTGGTTTTGATTTATTGGGGTTCTTCTTAATGCTCCACTTGATTCAACACCAAATATATAACCTGCTTGATCACTCGCACTATTAATCGTTAAGTAATTATAGCTTTTCTTTAAAAAGTTTGATGTTCCACATGATGTTTGATTAAATGCATTACAAGGCTCACTTGAAGTTAATAAATAATCAACACTATTTAATAATCCTATTGAACTTTTATTTGCTGTTTTTAAATTACATTCTTCTAATTTAAATATATCAATATCATACGGTGTTTTTACTCCGCCAATACACCAATTGATTGATTTAGTTAAAGTCTCTTTATTAGGTTCATTAAGATTTTCATACCACTGTTCTAAATACTCTTTTATTTGAGAGTTATCATAATTAGAAGTTGTAGAATCAAATATTTGATCACTTAATTTTCCATTAGCTATTGGTGTATTTCCTTTGTTATAAGTACCTTCATAAACTAATTTTATTCCTTCTTCATCGGCTTTAACAATTCTCCATAACATTGGAACATAGTCATATATATTATCTGCCGCATTTCCAAATTCCACCCAGTTTCTAGGATCTGTACCTATAAAATATTCTGAATAATATTTAGGTACAAAATCATCACCTGGTGCATCTTTTAAACTTGCCTCTACAACATTGACTATTCTTTTAACCTCTTTAGCTTTTAATCCTGATTTATCTGTTGCATTATAAGTTACTGTGTATGTTCCAAGTAATGATGGTACGACATTACTTTCTATTACGATTCCATTACTATTTACTCCACTATGAATATCAGTAACTGTTGCTCCTAGTTCAATATATTGTCCATCGACTGGTATTGATATAATACTTGTTCCATTTAATTTTATAACTGGTACCACATTATCAAGTAAATACACATTACTTGATTTTATCGTCATATTATTATAAATATCTTTAGCAAGTACCCATAAATAATATGGTCCATTTTTACCTGATGGAGTATTAATTGAATCTCCATTATTAAACAATGTTGTAAAACTTTTTTCTAATGGTTTTTGTGGGGTTGTTGTCCATAAGTATTTAAAACTTGTATTATCTAATTCACCATTCTTTTCTGTTATATCAACTTTTACAGAATATGTTTGTTTATAGTCTTTACCGCTATTTGGAGTAAAGATTATATTGGGTCCTTCTTGTTGCGATACAACAATATTTCTTGTTACTGATTTTACAGCTCCATAACTTGTTTTATATGAATAAGTAACTTTATAATTACCAGCTATTACTGGGTTTATTCCATTTACTACGGTTATTTTGTCAGTAATATCTCCATGTTGTTCATGATATGCAATATATCCGGGTTCTTCATATACATCAAAGATTTCCATTTTATATGGATTTGAACCACTTAAAGTAATACTTATTTGTGGTTCGACTACTTGCACTGTTCGCATTTTATAACTTACTTCATTAAAACTATTTGTTACTTCGTATTTTAATTGGTAAGTTCCTGGTTTTGATGGATTTACACTACCAGTTATTTTAATTTTACTAGTTATATCACCATCAATTTCATCAGTTGCAACTGCTCCTAATTCTTGATATGGATCATTTGCAAACATTTTAATAAACGAGTCTCCATTTAACGTTACTACTGGCTTTTGGGCATATACATTGACTATTCTTTTAACTGTTGTACTTTTACCATGATTATTAGTTACTGTATATACAACTTCATATTTACCTTTAATTTGGGGATTTACATTTGTTGTTGTTTGAATACGTGAAGTCAAATCACCATCAATTAAGTCATTAGCAGTTGCTCCTAAATCATTATAAGGTTGTAGAACTTTATGATTTAACGGATTACTTCCAGTAATTGTAATAATTGGATCTGGTATATATACTTCAATATTTCTAGTAATCGTCGTTGTTTCTCCTAAACTATTAGTTACTTCGTATGTTTTTTGATATGTTCCAACTGTATCTTTATCAATTACGCCACTTACCGTTACATTAGATGTAATATTTCCATCATATTCATCAGTTGCAGTATATCCGGGTTCAACATAATTTTGTCCTTTTATTACTTTGACTGTTTTTGAACCTTTTAAACTTATTACTGGTTTTGATAAGTATACAATGACATTTCGTTTTCTTGTTGTTGTATTACCTGCATCATCACTAACTGTATAAGTCATTACATAAGTTCCTGGTTTTGTTACATCTACTGTTCCACTTGTTACAATTTTAGAAGTTAAATTCCCACTATAATATTTATCTTCAGCTCTTGCTCCTTTTTCTATATAAGGACTATTAATTAAAACCCGTTGTGGATTTGAGCCATTTAACCATAATTGTGGACGTGAATTATCTACTTTATAATAAGCTGATGATTTTATGGTTGTATTTCCATGAATATCTTTAGCAATTGCATATAATTTATACAATCCTGTTACCCCTTGTTTACTTACTGTTATTTCATTTATAAATCTTGTTTTGATAACATCTTCTAATTTGGAATTATATGGTAGCCTCCAATATTGCGATACCCATAAATATTTTAAACTATTATTATCTATTTCATAACCATTTTCTAAAACATTTATTTTAACATCATGTTTTTGTTGTGGTATCATTGAACCATTTGGAACGTATTGAATAATTGGTCCCTCATCTGGGAACACATAAATCATTCTTTTAGCAGTTGTTGTTACGCCATAACTATTAGTTACACTATAAGTTATTTCATATCTAAATCTTTTATCAACAACTACTTCATGAACTATTGTTTTTCCCTTTCTACCAGTTTCTGTTCTTTCGATTTTTTTCGTTATTAAAGAAGTTAAATCACCATCTATTTCATCAAGTGCGGTTGCTCCTAATTCTTCATAACTTCCACCTACATAAAGAACTGTTGGGTTATCACCATTTAATGTTATTACTGGTCTTGGAGGTTCTACAATTATTTTTCTAGTTACTTGAACGGCTTTTTTTCCATCTAAGTTTTCGACATTATAAGTAATTTCATAAACTCCTAGCTCATCAGTATTAACTACACCTTTAATTACTATATCTTCGCTTATATCTCCATAATATGGATCAATAGCTATTGCTCCTGCTTCAATATAATCATGTTTTAGGGTTAATATTAATGGATTAGATCCATTTAATTTAATTACTGGATCCTCTTTTTTAGAAACCGTTACATTTCTAATTACAACTGGAGCGGAATTTCCATCACTATCTTGGACGTTATATTCAATTTTATAATTACCTGGAACATTTATATTTAGGCTGCTTGTTATTTTGATTTTATCAGTTATATCTCCATCTTCAGGATCATAAGCTGTTGCTCCTTCTTCAAAATACGGTTCGCCTTCACGAATCACAATTGTTTCATCGCCATTTAAAGTTATAATTGGAGCGTTTTTAATATTTATCATATAATCTTCTAAAATGTATGGGTCATCAATAGTTCCAGTTCCAGCTAAAAACGGTAAATTTTTATCAATATTAATTACTGGTCTTACTGATATGACTGATGAATTTGTTAAAGTTGTACTTATGTGTCCAATGTTATTTATATACCATGCTTTATTTCCGGTATCATTACTTGGATTCATTGTCCAGTAATGATATTTGTTTTTATATAAGAAATTGTTTAAATCCGTATCTGTATAAATACACGGATTAAATGATCCTCCTAATTGATAACTACTTACACATCCTGGATTTGATGATGTTAACATATAATCACTTGGAGCAAGTAATCCAACTTTACTTAAATCACTAATTCCGTGAAAAATTCCAAATTCAGTTTCTGTATCTTTACTTTCTAATTCAATAAATGTATCTAAACTAGTTGGATCATTAAAAGGAACTCCACCAATTCTCCAAGTTGAATCTTTAATATATTTATCTTTATTAATAACTTGGATATTATCTAACCATTTTTGTAAGCTTTCATTTAAAGTACTTGTTTTATATTTGTTATTTCCTAAAACATCATAAGGGACTCCGGTTGTTCCATTAAGTGATGTACGACCATCTTCTAAAGGTGTTGTTTCACCATTTTCAAGTCCTTCAAAAACTAACTTTCTACCTCCATCATCAGTTTTGACAATTCTCCACAGAAGTCCATGAACTGACGATTGATCGTAACGACCAAATAACACCCAGTTATTTGGATCGGCACCATCAAAATAATAGGCGTCATTTTTAGCGGCTCCTTCTTCTTTTTGATATTCTCCAGCATTACAATATGTTGGGCATATAATATGAGCTTTAGAGTTGATTTTTTGACCAACTCTTTCAACTATGACATATCCATCACAAGCTGTTTTGTTATCAGTTGGATCAACTACTTTAGTAACAAAGCGTTCATCTCTTAATATCTTTAAAGGAATATTAGTAGTTACTCCTTCAACAATATTTATTCCCCTTGTTGCTATATAATTATCTGCAGCTTTTTCTACTGATTTCGCATTTAAGTCACATACTCTTTTTCTAACTTCACCAACAACATTACCAATTAATGGAATAGTTATTAAAAAAATTAGAACAAGTACGACAATAATACCTAATATTTCAATTAATGTGAATCCTTTTTTATTCATAGTTTACCTCCAAGTTTAATATAGTTTAATTTTATCATATTACAGCGTATTTTTCAAATGATACTTAATATTGTTTGGTACCAAATAAACTTTTTAAAAAACAAGTTTTTATATAACTTGTTTTTCTATAATATCCATTAAATCTCTTACCGTATTAACAGAATTGATTCCAACTTTTTCTAACTCTACACAATTATTTTTTTTCATATAATATCCATTATACATTTGAACCATTGATATATCATTAATACCATCTCCTATTGGATAAATGTCTTTTTCATTTAAGTTTAAATAATCAACTAAATATTTAATAGCATTACCTTTACTTACTTGGCTATTTGTAATATTAATCCAATTAAAACTAATGTATCCGTGTATTTCATTATATTTTTCCATTAATTTATTCATATTATCAATAGCTATTTGTTGATCATTATATTTTCCTAATACAGCATTGTTATTTATTGTAATTTCTTTTACATGTTCGAATCCATTGTCTATATAAACAGCATTAACATTAGGGTCGTTTTCTAACTCTTTTAATATTATTTTAGTTGTTTTTAAATCTATATCAATTCGATTTAGTAAGTTAAGGTCTTTATCAAATATCATTGCTCCATCATTGCATATCAAATAACTAAATTTAATGTAGTATTGATCAATATACTTTTTTAATTGCTTAATATTTCTTCCAGTTGCAATAATAAACATATTGCCGTTATCAACAAATGAATTAACTCTTTCAATGTTTTCTAAATATTCATCTGTAAAAAAAGTTTCATCAAAATCACTTACAAGCACTTTCATATCTGTCTATTCTCCTTTACATTATTTTATATTTACTATACATTTATTTTATCAAATTATATAATTGGTTTCAAGTTTTATTATACGGAAGGATGTTCTTCCCATTCACTTGCTTTTACCCAGTTTTAAAACTCAAACGTATGTCCAAATCTTGTTTCAATAAACTCTTGTGTCTTATAAATTTTTATCATTTTGTTTATTTTAACATCCAAATGTTTTTTATCAATTTTAGTTAAATTACCTGATACTGCCTTTATTTTACTTGGTCTGACATAACGACCAAAATAGTATAATATATCTTTATTTTTAGTTAACTTTTCAACCATTTTATTAGTCATCTTATGGTGTTCATGACCGTATTCACCATCAGGATTGTGAGTAACAATTAAATTCCAATCTTTATGATTAACTATTTTATTTAAATTTTTAATAATCTTTGGACGATATTTTTTTCAATCACTTCTGTTTACAAATATCTTATCAGGAATTCCAAACATAATATATTTATTATTAGAAATTCGCATAACTTTTTCAAATTCAACTGACCTATTTTTTTGTTCACCACAAGTAATACAAACAACCAAATAATCATCTTTTAATAACTCCACTCCACCCCACAATGTTTCATCATCAGGATGAGCGACAATCATTAATTTATCAATTCCATCTAAATTTAAATGTTCAATATTTGGATTAACTTTAACAGGTAAAAATTGACTTAATGATAGCACTAATCCTGATGTTACTAAAACTAATGGAACTATTTTAAAACGTAACTTCAAACTAACACCCCATATACTAATACCATTATACACAACAAAAGATATTAAGGCAATAAAAACCCCCGTATGGGGGTTTTTATTACATCATATTTTCTAGCTTGTTTTCTGTTTTTTTCATCGTTTGGTCAACGACTTTTTCCATTTGTTTTCTAATTGGCTTGTTGTATTTCTGATATGCCAAAACGGCTCCTGCACCTAATGTAATAAGTGCTAAGTTTTTACCTATGCTCATTATATCACCTTCTTGCTAAAAAAATATGAGTGTATGCTTAGCATACGTTATTATTGTCCATCATTTATCATAAATTATTCGTAATTTTACTTATTAAATCACTTTTTCGCTCATCATCAATAACATTTCTAACCGAATGTACGAAAGCATTAGGCTCACCAATTATATATAATTTTTCTTTAGCTCTTGTAACACCAGTATATATAAGTTTTCGATACAACATTCTTTGATAACTTAAACACATTGGAATAATAACGATTGGAAATTCACTACCTTGAGCTTTATGAATTGATATTGCATAAGCGTGTCTTAATTGATTAAAAGTCTGTGGATTATATTTAACAATATTACCATCAAAATCAACATATATTTCGGTTTTACCACTATCACTAAAAGCTCCTTGTTTTATATCAACAATTATTCCAATATCACCATTACTAATTCCATCATCTATTACATTGACTAATTGAATAACTTTATCGTTTACTCTAAAAATAATATTACCATAACCATATTCTGCTATATCATCACTTTTAGGATTTATAATTTTTTGCAATTCCTTATTAATGTTATCAATTCCAT
>JAQWBL010000007.1 GCA_028706395.1 Bacilli bacterium
TTTAATGTAAATGAAATAATCACAAAATATTATGGTAAATCAAAACAAAAACGTAGATAATCTACGTTTTTTTATATTAATTTTTCAACTATATCTTTAAAATCTTTCCCTCTTGATTCAAAATCAGGATATTGATCCCATGAAGCACAAGCAGGACTTAATAAAATAATATCTCCTTCATCCGACAAATTATAAGCAGCCTTTACCGCCTCATTTAACTTTTCAACTACAACACAATCAATATTTACTGATTTAGCAAACTCAGCTATACGGTTTTTAGTTTCACCAAATGAAACAATACCTTTAACATGAGTTAAGTATGGTCCAAGTTCATCAAATGAGTGACCGCGATCTAATCCCCCTAATAATAAGATTACTGGTTTATTAAATGCTGACAAAGCGACTTGAGTTGAAATAACATTAGTTGCTTTTGAGTCATTGAAAAATTCTCTATTATTTAATTTTTTAACATATTCAAGACGATGTTCAACACCACTAAAGTTATTTAAAACTTCTTTAATCATGTCATTAGTTACACCATATTCTTTAGCAGCTATAATCGCGCACATAATATTTTCATAGTTATGACTACCTTTAACACGAATATCATTTAACTTGATTATTTCTTCTTCATTATAATATATTGCTTCATTTTCAATATAAACATCACTTTTTAAACTACTTGAAAAATATATTTTCTTAGGTTTAATATTACCAACGGTATCAATATCTTTCATATTGATAATAGCAATATCTTCTTCCTTAGAATTCTTAAAAACCATAAGTTTATGATTTACATAATTTTCATAAGTCTTAAAAAAATCCAAATGAGTTTCAGTCAAATTAGTTATAACTCCAATATTAGGTCTAAAGTTTTTAAAATCGTGTAATTGTTGTGCGGAAATTTCAACAACAATTATATCGCCTTCATTAATTTCTTTAAGCATAGCGGCAAATGGAACTCCAATGTTACCACCAATATGAACTCTTTTGCCAGTTGCTCTTATAAGTTCATAAGTCAAGGTAGTAGTTGTTGTTTTACCGTTTGAACCAGTAATTCCAACAATTGAAACATTTTCTGGTAATAAGTTATAAGTTACTTCCATTTCATTTACAACTGTTATCTTTAATTCGTCAGCTTTTAATATACATTTATGCTCATATGTAATTCCAGGATTCTTAACAACATAGTCAAATGTTTTATCTAATAATTCTTCTGGAGAAGTTGTAATTATAACAGATGCTCCTAGTTTCTTTAATTCATCAACATGTTCGGCATTCTGTTCTTTAGCATCAGTAATTACTACTTTATTACCGCGATTAAGTAATACCTTTGCCACTTCATATCCGCTTCTTGCCATTCCTAAAATAAAAATCTTATTGTCTTTGTACATAAATTCACCTTCCATAATCATTATATCATTTTATTTTTTAAAAGTTAATGAGTTAACTAAAAAACAGGATAAATATTATATCCTGTCCTTAATTTCAGAAATGTTAAATTTAATAGTTTGGAAATTATAATAAACATACATAGCTTTAGTTATAAATTTAATAGTACAAAAATCATAAGGATCAACATGATCAATTTTATAAAGTTCAGCTATATCGAAATCTCGATTCTTTTCAACAATAAAAGTTCCTTCTAACATAACACTTTGATATTTATCAGCATTATAAAAATAAACGCAACCCTTATTTTTTCTTTTCATTTGTTTTACTTTAGCAGAATCTGCACGAGTACTAAAATAAAACATTTCAAAACCATCGTGTTTCATTTTAGTTAACGCTCTTACGTTAGGATACCCTTTAAGACTGGTTGTTCCAATCATGGCAAATTTATTATTATCAATAATCTCTTTAGCAAGTAGAATCACTTCTTTTTCAGTCATCTATATCCTCCTAATCTTATTATAACTATAATACCATTTTATAAAACAAAATTAAACATTTTTTTGATATTTCATTAAATACCTTGTTTGAGTTTCTTCTTTAATCATAAAACCAAATTTTTTATATAATTTTATTGCTCCTATGTTTTCCTTATATACCCACAAATATATAATATTATGTTCTTTTATTAAATTTTGAATTATCGTACTTCCAATTTTCATATTTCGATATTGCTCTTCTAAATATATTTCATCCAGTAACATTCCATCTTCATACTTCACAACTAATAAACTTCCAATTATTTTTGACTCTACAACTATTAATTGATAATCCTGTAGTAGTTTTGGAATCTCGCTATTAACATAATTTATTATTTGTTTCTTTTCCTGATCACTTATATTATTAGAATCATTTAAAATTGTTGATAATTTATATTTTTTTAATAATTCAAGATGATCGTCGTTGGCTCTTACTAATTCATACATATCCTTCACCATCTTTATTATAACAAAAAACTTAGTTTTTTAAAACTAAGTTACTTATTAACAATTGTTTTTTCTAAAAATAATCGTTTATCAAAACCGCCACGCTTATCTCTTTTTATATTGGCTTCATCAATGATATCATTTAACTCATATCCAATATAAGATGCCATCGCTCTTATTATTTCTAGTTTATCAGCCAGTTCTTTTTTGATTTCTTCTTTATTTGAGGCATTTTTAACTTCTTCTAGTTCTTCTTTATCTTTTTCAATTAAGGAAGACCAATATTCTAAGTCAGATAATTGATGATATATAGGGGTTTCATTATCATCCATAATTATATCAATAATTTTATCTCTAACTAACTTATTATATATCTTTTCCATTTAACACTCTTCAGTACATAATGAAATTGAATCAACATAATCACTATATATTTCATTATAAATTTCTTTTAAGCCTTTTTCTTGGTCTTTAGTTAAAACTCCTTTAAATTCCGCTCTTGATTCTTGATAATGCCCAATTACGCGACCTTTATTCATAAAATAAACATCAGGAACCCCAAGTCTCTTTAACGTTGGATCAAAATTTTCATCTTCTTCACTTTGAGTAACAGTATCAACTTTTAAATATTCATCAAGTATTTCAAGTATTTTTTTATACTCATCGGTTCCTTCGTTTCTTATAGTTTCAGGATTATAATAATTTATAACTTCTATCTCGTTATCTTTTGCAAAATCTAAAAAAGTATTTAAAGTAGAACGACAGTATGGGCATCCTGGACGACCAAAATATAATATACCTGTTCCATTTTCCAAAAATTCAAGGGTTTCATCAATTGTTAAATATTTAATCGGGTTTGCACTTGGCACCTCTATTTTTAAATATTCTGTCCCACTGGTGTTTTTAGTACCATTTAGAACTTCATATTCTTCTTTAAATTTTATAGAATCTTCTGTTTCCTTCCATATATTTTCTTTGGCACAACCAACCAATAAAACTAATAATAGTAGCGTTAATATTTTTTTCATTATTTACCTCCGTTTATTAAATACATTATACAACATTTTTCTTCTTTAGTAACTTTATTTTTCACTTATAAAACGACCACAACTAATACAAGTATTACTATTACAATCATAAGCACAGTTATCATCATCTTCAAAACCATCTTTTATATTAAGTTCATTACTTATATATTCTTCTAATTTAGTTATTGTATAACATGAAATAGCGTGTTTCATATTTTCTGAATCAATTTTAGCTTGTCCTTTTTCAACACCTAAAATATCAATAAAGAACTTTTGAAGGACATTATCTCTTCTTACAATGTCCTTGGCATATCTTTTACCTTCACTTGTCAGTTTAATTAATCCTTGAGTCTCATAAATTATTAATTTTAAGTCTCTTAATATTTTCAAAGCTCTAACAACACTAGGCTTACTATAATTTAAATAATCAGCTATTTTAGTAACCTTTACTTCACCCTCTAAAGAAATTAAATAAATAGCTTTTAAATAATCAGATTGTGACGCTGTTAAATTATTCATTATCCAACTGAACCTTCCATTTCTAATTTTAATAATTGATTTAATTCAATGGCATATTCCATTGGTAATTCTTTCGTAAAAGGTTCTACAAATCCCATCACAATCATTTCGTTTGCATCAGCCTCGCTAATACCACGACTCATAATATAATATAATAACTCTTCAGATATTTTTGATACTTTGGCTTCATGTTCTAAAGTTGATGTACCATTTTTAATGGTATTTAAAGGAATCGTATCTGATTTAGAATGTTCATCAAGAATTAAGGTATCACATTCAACATGGGTTTTAGCATTGGTTGCTAGTGGTCCATGATATACTAGTCCGCGATAAATTGAATTCCCACCATCTTTTGAAATGGATTTAGAAATAATATTTGAAGAAGTATTAGGCGCTAGATGAATCATTTTCGCACCCGCATCTTGAATTTGACCAGCACCCGATACGGCAATGGAAATAGTTGTTCCACTCGATCCTTCACCTTTTAAAATAACAGCTGGGTACTTCATATTAGCCTTTGAACCAATATTGCCATCAATCCATTCCATTGTTGCATTTTCTTCACAAATCGCTCTTTTCGTAACTAAATTATAAACATTGTTTGACCAGTTTTGAATAGCTGTATAACGACAACGTCCACCCTTTTTTACAAAGATTTCAACTACCGCAGCATGAAGAGCATCATTGGAATAAGTGGGAGCGGTACACCCTTCTACATAAGTTAAGTCCGCACCTTCATCAACAATAATTAATGTTCTTTCAAATTGGCCCATTTTTTCAGAATTAATTCTAAAATATGATTGTAGTGGTTTACTTAATTTTACTCCTTTTGGAACATAAATAAAAGAACCACCTGAGAAAACCGCACTATTTAAGGCCGCATATTTATTATCACTACTTGGTACTAAAGTTCCAAAATATTCTTTAAACAACTCGGGATACCTTTTAATTGCACTATCAGTATCTAAAAAGATTACCCCTTTTTCTTGTAACTCTTTTTCAAGATTATGGTAAACAACTTCTGATTCATATTGGGTTGCAATTCCCGATAAATATTTATCTTCGGCTTCAATAATTCCAATTTTATCAAAAGTATTTTTAATTGTTTCAGGGACTTTATCCCAAGTACTTTCTACGCCTTTGCTAGGCTTTAAATAATAATAGATATCATCTAAATCAATATGACTTAAATCAAGTCCCCATTTAGGATTGGGTATTTCTAAAAATTGATGGTAAGCTTTCAAACGATATTCAAGTAACCACTCTGGTTCTTGCTTTAATAATGATATTTTTCTAACAATTTCTTCAGTTAATCCTTTTTCTAGTTTTAAGATTCCCACTTCACCATCATTAAATCCATATTTATAGTCATTATTCATGATCTTCACCTAATATTTGAAGTAAGGCTTTATATCCTAATGTCGCACATTTAATTCTTGGTGGAACATTTACTATTCCTTTTAAACTAACAGCATCGCCTAAAACTTCCGGATTATACTCTTTACCTGTAACCATATTATTAAAGTTTTCAATTATTAAAGCCATTTCTAATTTACTTTTATTAGTCAATAATTCACTCATCATCGATACACTTGAACAACAAATTGAACACCCCGTTACTTTGTATGTGATATCTTTTATTGTATTAGTAGTCTCGTCATAATCAACATATAAATATAATTCATCACCACATGATGGGTTTTTTAAATATGTTTTGCGGTAATGATCATTAGGAGTTTTAATATTTCTTGGATTTTTAACATGATCCATAATAATTTCACGGTACATGCTTTCATCATTTAAATAAGACATCGATATAATCCCCCGCTTTCTTTAAGACTTCAACTACTTTGTCACATTCTTCAAAGGTATTGTAAAACGCTAAACTGATTCTAATGGTTGATGCTACTTCTAAATTAGACATGCATAATTGAGCACAGTGATGCCCTGCTCTAACAATTATTTTTTCTTTATCAAGAACAGATGCTACATCATGAGCATGAATATTTTTAATATTAAAAGTAATTAAACTTGAATCAATAGCATCCTTATTATATATTTCAATATCAGAAATTTCATTAATTAATTTGTCAATTAAATATTTTCTTAATTCCTTTACATGCGCATTCATTTTTGTTTGATCAACTTGGTTTATATATTCAATGGCAGCCCCCAAACCAATTACTTCTGGAACCATCATCGTTCCCGCTTCAAACTTGTAAGGAGTTTGTTTATAAGTAGCTATATCATTATGTACAACATCAACCATTTCCCCACCAAACATTACTGGTGGCATCATATCTAACAATTCCTTTTTACCATACAATACACCAACACCCATTGGTCCATACATCTTGTGACTAGAAAAGGCATAAAAATCAATATCTAAATCATGAACATTAACTTTTTCATGAACTATTCCTTGCGCACCATCAACAACAAAATAAGCATCAAATTGATGAACAACTTTTGATAATTCTAAAAGATTGTTAATTCCCCCCATGACATTAGATATGTGATTTAAAGCAACAATTTTAGTCCTTTTAGTCATAACTTTTTTTAATTCTTCGGGATCGACCGTCCCATCTTCTTTAATTGGAACAAATACTAATGATGCACCTAATTTATTACAAAGTTCTTGCCAAGGAAGTAAGTTAGAATGATGTTCAACAACTGAAATAACGATCTCATCACCTTCATTAATAATCATATTACCAAAAGATGAAGCTACTAAATTAAGACTTTCAGTTGTTCCTCTTGTAAAGATTACTTCTTCACTATTACTACCAATAAAATCAGCTACTAGTTGACGAACTGATTCAAATTTTTCAGTTACTTTAAACCCTAGACTATCAACTCCCCGGTTAGTATTAACCGAATAATTGTTGTAGTAATCACTAATCGCTTCAATTACACATTTTGGTTTTAATGATGTTGAGGCATTATTAAAATAAATATAATCGTGCTTTAACATTGGAAAATCTTGTCGATAATTATTCATGATCTAGTCTCCTTTCTAAAACTTGCGTTAATGTTTCAATTAAACTTACAGGAATATTTTTTGATAAATTTCCAATAGCTATTAATTTATTAACTAAGTTTTTTTCAATACCCCTACTTTGCATATAATACATTATTTCCTCACTCACTCGTCCACTTGTTGCCGCATGTCCCCCTACAACATCGTGCTCATCGATTAATAATTGAGGATTAATTTTAGAGGTACATTTATCACTTAATGTCAGTATTTTACTTGTCTGATAAGCATTAGATTTAATTGAACCTTTTTTAATAAAACTTGTAACATCAAACTCGCAATTTGAAACATCAGTTATAACCCCATGATTATTCATATTTGATGTTGTATATTCGTTTAAATGATTAATATTTACATTATGATGCTGAAAAATGCCTTGGTCAGCATAAACCATTAAATTAAAATCAGCACAACTTCTTGGTTCCTTTAAATTAATATTATATTGACTATGAGTGTTATTTCCAAGTTCTAAAATATAAGTATTAAGGACACTGTTTTCTAATAAATCAAAAGTTAATGATTTATTGGTTTTTAATAAACAATCATTGTTTATTGCATTATAATTAACTACTGAATTATTGCTAATTAAAAAGTTAATCGAAATTTTGGCTTCATCATTTTCTTTACTAATAACATGATATTCTAATATATCAACATTTAAATTACTCTCAATATTAATACTTACCTTCTTTGTTTCAAGTTCATCATGATTATATATATAGTGATAGCGACCATTATGTTTAATATTTATTTCATTAATTGTTTTATCAACGACTACTAATATATCATTAGGGTAATTATTTTTTATTATTTCTTCTATCTTCATAATATCCCCTACTTTTCTATAATCCAATCATATCCTTCGTTTTCTAATTTAAGTGCGAGTTCATAATTACCGGTCTTAATTATTTTTCCATTATGAAGAACATGCACATAATCAGGTTTAACATATTCAAGAATTCGTGGATAATGAGTAATAATTAAAACTGATGTGTCGTTAGTGTGATTATTAAAATATTTGGTAACATTTTCGCCAACTGTTTTAATAGCATCGATATCTAATCCTGAATCAATTTCATCTAACATAATTAGCTTAGGTTCTAACATAAGCATCTGAAATATTTCATTTTTCTTCTTCTCGCCACCACTATAACCTTCATTGACATATCTATTACTATAATCTTCTGATATTTTCATCTCAGCTGATTTTTCTTTAAATAAGCGATAAAAATCCAATAATTTTATTTGATTATCTTTTTCTCTTTTAGAATTAATCGCACTCTTTAAAAATTGCACATTAGATACCCCAGATAATTCACTTGGATATTGCATAGCAAGAAAAACACCAGCACGAGCTCGTTCATCAACTTTCATATCAAGTAAATTTTGATCATTAAAAACAATACTGCCTTCAGTTACTTCATATTTAGGATTCCCCATAATAACTGATGCCAGTGTTGACTTACCGGCTCCATTTGTTCCCATGATGACATGGATTTCACCTGGTTTTATTTCTAAATTAATTCCTTTTAAAATTTCTTTATCATTAACACTGGCTTTTAGATTATTTATATTTAAAAATACATTACTCATATTATCCTCCTTGTTTGTTAGCATCCGCTAACAATATTATAAAAATATAAGACTTAAAAGTCTATATAAATTATATATTAATATTAGTTGTTTGACAAGATATATTCACAAATTTTATATAAAAGAAAAACCTTTGTAAAACAAAGGTTAGATTACTAAATGGCGTCCTGAGAGAGATTCGAACTCCCGACCGATGCCTTAGAAGGGCATTGCTCTATCCAGCTGAGCTATCAGGACGCATGTTCTTTTGGAACATTATTAGTATACAACAAACATCTAAATTATTCAATAGTTTTTAATACCTTTTTTGTTATTTCTTTATTTTCAACATCAAATATTACTTCATCAACATCATAATTATCTTTTATTGACAGACAAATAGTATATATTACTTCTTCTAAGATCTGTTCATTTATATTATCACTAAATATATAATTGTTAAACTTTAAATGCATTAAATCATCATTTTTTTCAACCGATAATAATTTAGTGTTATTTGATAAAAAACTCATAAGGTTAGAATTATAAACATGACTACTGCTTAATTCATCAATAATAATTTCGATTTTATCACGACTATCATTAACATATTTAGTTACTGGTACATAATAAAAATTATCGTTATATTTATTTAAATAATATATTGTTACTTGGTTAATATCTTTATAGGTTTCTATATCATATTTTTTATTAATCCCAAATTGACGATTTAAGGTACTTGGTAAATTTACTTTTGATTTAGGTAGTTTTGTCAAAATATCGCCGTCAACATACAATATTATGTTGTGAACTTCTTCAATACTTGTTAAAGTATAAATAATTGCTTCAATCATTTTTTCTTCAAGTTCTTCATTTATATCCAATAGCTCTTTAGATAAATTAATTTTAATTAAATTGTTTTCATATTTCAAACTCAAGATTCTTGTATCACTAGGTAATATTGATTTAAAACCATTAGGAATTTTACTTTCCCCTGCTCCACCTTTTATTAATATCTCCATTAATTCTTTGGCCTTTTGTTCAATTGTTCGGTTACTGTTTACGACTACTTCAGCACGCGCTAAAAAATCATAACTATCTAACAAATAAACAACATCAGTTGTAATATTTTCTTTTACATATTCCAATTTTTGTGGAATCTTATCCGTGAAATCTTGTGTTTCACTTTTGGGAATTATGTAAATTAAGAAAAGTGCGAAAAAGGCCGCCGTGGTGACTAATAGTTTTTTTGTTAATATTTTTTTTAACATATTTCACCTCTAATTAATTGTATGAAAAAAATCGCTTTTAATGCGATTTTTATAATGAAAGTTCACCAAGTTTTAAAAGCTCTACAACAGCACCAGCGCGTCCCTTTACACCTAACTTCTGCATAGCGTTTGATATATGATTACGAACTGTTTTTTCACTTATTTTTAAACTGTCGGCAATTTCCTCCGTTGATTTATTTTTTATAAGTAATTCGAATACTTCCTTTTCCCTTTTGGTTAGAATACTTTTATTCATTATTTCCCTCACTTCCTAAGTTGGGTGGTTGATATTTCCTCATATTATTCTATGACTATTATCGTTTTTAGTGAGAGATTTAGACCATAAATAAGAAAAAACTCTATAATAGAGCTATTTCTGAAATTTTACAGATATAAACATTTTGTTTTCATAATTCTTTTGAATTGAACGCATAATGTTATTAGCAACCTTATTATCATGCTTATCACTAGCAATGACTATACGAATTTGATTTCCTTCAATTTTAACAAAAGCTTTTAATTGAAATTCCGTTTGAATTTGACCTTCTAGTTTTTCTTCTTCACCACGATTAGTATTTAATAATTTCAATTTTTCAAATGCATTGTTCTTTTCATCAACAGTTGCATCAATATTTGTTAAAACCATTTTCAAATCATTCATTTGTTGCAGTAATTGCTCATTTGACTCAACACGAAGTGCTGTTAAAATTTCACTTTCTTTTATTGTGACGACTTCTTCGTTTTCCTTCTTTTGCTCTTTCTTTTCAGAATTCATTAATATTAATTCTGATGGCATTGTTATATAGTAAACACTCAATACTAAAATTAAACTAAATAAAGTTAAAAACCATATACCTCTTTTGTTAATCATATTTACCCTCCTAGTGATACTAATATAGTATATTGACGGGTTTTAAAAATATTCCAAAAAATCTACAACTAGTGTAGATTTTTTATTAATTATGCTTATTTTTAATTTCTTCTTTAATCATTGTAATAAATTCTTCTTGTAGTACAGTAATAGTCTCGTTGCTTCCGTGTTTTCGATAACTAATTAAATTGTCTTCGATTTCTTTATCACCAACAATAATTGAATAAGGATATTTTTTAATTTGACTTTCGCGCATACGATAACTAAGTTTTTCATCACGACTATCTAAACTAACACGAATATCTTTATCTATTAGCATATCATGTATTTTTTTAGATCCTTCTAAATGATATTCATTGTTAACAGGTATGATGTTTACTTGAACAGGACTTAACCAAGTTGGGAAAGCACCAGCATAATGTTCAATTAAAACACCAATAAATCTTTCTAGTGAACCATATATAACACGATGAAGCATTACTGGTCGTTTCTTTGAACCATCTTTATCAATATAAGTTAAATCAAATCGTTCTGGCATTTGCATATCAAGTTGAATAGTTCCACATTGCCATGGACGTCCTAAAGAATCAGTTACTTTGAAATCTAGTTTCGGGCCATAAAAGGCACCATCACCAGGATTTAATTTATATTCTTTTCCAGCTTTAACAACCGCTTTTTTCAATTTTTCTTCTGCTTCATCCCAAGTTGCTATCTCACCAATATATTTATCAAGTGGTCTAGTTGATAATTCAATAGTATAAGTTAAATTAAAGACTTTATACATACGATCAATAAAGTTAATTAATCTTATTACTTCTTCTTCGATTTGTTCTTCAGTCATAAATAAATGAGCATCATCTTGAGTAAAATTACGAACTCTAAACAGTCCACTTAAAGCTCCACTTGCTTCATGACGATGTACAAGTCCAAGTTCACCAACACGTAGTGGCAAGTCTTTATAAGAATGTAGACTGTTTTTATAAACAAGCATTCCCCCTGGACAGTTCATTGGTTTAATGGCAAATTCTTTTTCATCAATAACAGAAGTATACATATTTTCCTTATAATTAAGCCAATGTCCTGAAGTTTCCCATAAATCACGATTTAACATAATTGGGGTATTAATAAACTTATAACCTTCTTTAGTATGTTCGCGGTACCAAAATTCTTCTAAATTTTTTCTTAAAATCATTCCATTTGGCAACCAGAAAGGAAATCCCGGACCATATTCACTAATCATAAACAACTCTAATTCACGTCCTAATTTACGATGATCCCTTTTCTTCGCTTCTTCTAGCCATTCTAAATGATTATTCAAATCTTCTTCAGTTTCAAAACAAATTCCATAAATTCGTTGAAGCATCTTATTTTTAGAATCCCCTTTATAATAAGCACCACTTACTTTTAATAATTTAAAATGTTTTAATAGTTTAGTACTTTCAACATGTGGTCCACGGCATAGATCAACAAATTCTTCTTGTTGATAAGCAGTAATTACTTCACTATCATCCATATTTTCAATTAAATCAATTTTATATGGATCATTTTGAAACATCAAAAGGGCTTCCTCTTTAGAAAGTTCTAAACGTTTGATAAGTTTATTACTTTTAACAATCTTCTTCATTTCACGTTCAATATTTACCAATTGATCTTCCGTAATTACTTCATCACCTAAATCAATATCATAATAAAAACCTTCAGCAATAACTGGTCCTACCCAAAATAACGCCTTTGGATACATCTTTTTAATAGCATGCGCTAAAAGATGGGCACAACTATGGTTAAGGATATTTAACTTCTCATCTTCTCTTACATTAATCATTTTTTTCTTCCTCCTACTTTACTTTCATTTTCGATTGATTCTTTTATCAAATCAGCCATTTCTTTTCTTACAGCCTTTATTTCCGTCGCCGTCTTTAAGTACTCCGCTTCTTTATCATCAGGCCTTTGCATTGATTGATTTAATCTTAAATCAAATAACTTTTTTCGCAATTCTTCATATTTAGGATCTTTCATAAAATCATTCCTCTCATAAAAAAAACACTCCTAATCTAAGGAGCGTCAAAACGCGGTACCATCCTAATTTATATCTTAGTTCAATAACGGCTTTACCGGGGACATCTTTCGAGCCCAACTCATAGGTAGTAATTATTAAAATTATTTATTAGTCTCACATCAACACTAACTTGCTTTAAAATAATTTTTAATAACCGTGTCCTAATCAAAGTTTTTACATATTTATAATTTTATCACAAAATTTACTTTTGTCAAATTATTTTTTGTATTTTTTAAATCCATAACGATATTCTTCAATATATTCATTTATTAGTTTATTCTTTTCGTTTAAATGTTTACTAATAATATCTAATTGTTCTTCTAATTCATATAATTCTTTATCTTTAATCGGTTGTTTATCAATCAAATATTTTTGAACCAATTTTTGATTTTGAAGAGCAGCATAATTTCGAACCGGAACTGTCATTGGCATACTGACACATAAATTTTTAATACTACTTGTATTATTGTTTATCGAGTAATGTGATCTATCAGGTATTTCATCTAAAGAATTGATTATATGTTCTGAAATTAGGAGCTTTTTAGAACCACTATCTTTAGCAGAAGTTACCGGTGCTCCCATTGAATAAATTTTGTAAATACATGGCATATCTAATTTGCGATAATCATGATCAACGTTGTAATTTAAATACATCATAAGATTACTAATAATATCATTCATTGAATCGCCAACACTTTTATTATTTTTAGGTTTACTACTATAATGTTTTTTAACAAAAGGATTGTGTTTTCTAATGCGATTACTAATATATAAAAGAGTTTGATACATATCACTAATCTTTTGATCTTTTATCTTGTTAACGTCTTTTTCAATATCTTTAATGCTCTTATTTACATCAACTTCAATAATTGCTCTTTTTATATCATGTTTAACTAAATCGAATTTAGGTGACAATTCGAATAAGTGAGCCATTACATATTTCTTTTTATTTTCACATAATGAAAATTGATTATAAACTAAATCATTTGGAAACATGGTTAATAATTGATCTGGCAAATAAATTGTTTTCGCACGATTGTATGCTTCCAATTCAAGAATGCTATTATCTTTAATATAACTATGAACATCAGTTATATATATTCCTAATAAATAATTCCCGTTTTCTAGTTGTTCCACTGAAAAGGCATCTTCTGAACAATTTGTTTTATTACCATCAACGGTAATAACAAATTTACTCGTTAAATCAACATACAATTTGTCATTAACTTTTTTATAATGTTCCATCTCTTTTAAAGCTTGTTCACTAAATTCAGGTTTTATTCCATATTTTTGATTCAATCGAATTTCAAATTTTTCTTTAGTTGGTGGCATCGTGTTTTTTATAGCCTCAATTAGTATATTTAAAGCGCTTATAATTCTCTTACGGTGATAATCACTATATTTAGATGTACTTAATTTAGAAATAGTAGTACCTAGTGTTTTAATGTGTTTTTGACGATCTTTGGCCGGTAAATTAACACTAGTATTATTAACAATGTAAGAAATAATTTTAGACGACGCGATTAAATCACTTACATTGATATTTTCTTCTTTGGCTAAATTAATATACTTTTCAACTAAGAAATGAATATTTTGTTCCTTCTTTAAATGTTTTTCAAAAACATTTGGAAAATCATGTAAAATCTTTTTAAAGAAGGTAATATCCTTAATATCAAACACAAGGGTTTTAATAATCTCGTTCATATTAGTATTACCTTTAAGAATTTCAATTATTTCTTCTTGTGTTTTTTCCTTTACTTCTGGTTTGATATCATCTTTAGTTGCTAAATGAGTAGCAATTATGCTATCTAAATGGGTGCATAAAACATCAACTAACTCAAGGTTGTTAAAGTTTGTTTCATCTTCTTCTTTATATTTATTATATGTTTCAAATTGGTTAATCAAATAATCAAAGAATTGATTATCATCCAAATTATTATAAGTTACTTCCTCGTTTAATTTTTTTTCTTTTGGAACTATCTCATTTCCATATAATATAATTAGTTGGAATGCAAATTTTTTGTTAGTATCAATATGACACTTTTCAAAAATTTCCTCTTTAGAACTTGTCGGACAAGTTAACAGTAAGTCTCTAAGCACGTTTAAATTACTACTCATATTTCACCTATTTCCTTAAATTTTTGCTTATAATTTCCTGTGTTTCTGTTAATTGAGTTATTCGCTCAATTATTCTTTTAGCCTTCAAATTAGAAACGCTATCTTTAGTATTGCTCAAATGTGTTTGTAACATTTTTAAATCAAGGTTTGATGTAAAGAAAGTTGGTATTTTTTCTTGCATTCGGTATTGTAAAATAGGTCCTAAGATTTCATCCCTTCCCCACTCTGTAACACTCTCTGCTCCTATATCATCAATTAATAAAAGTGGTATTTTTTTTATATATTCAAATTTTTCAGAAAAATCTGTTTGAAAAGAACTTTTTAAATCTCTTAAATATTCTGGCCAATAGATAACAGCACTCTTAACATTCTTCTTAGCAAGTTCATTAAATAAAGCTGTTATTAAATAAGTTTTACCAGAACCAAAATTTCCGTGTAAGTAAAGTCCTCTTTGATGAATATCCTTTTGATATTCTTTAATAAATTTCCCCAACCAAGCAATTAGTGGGAATCTGGTTTCATCATCTGTATAAATATCGTCCATTGAAGCATTTCTTAATTCTTTAGGAATATCAAATAAATAGACGTTATTTAAATGTTTGGTTTCTTTTTGTAATTTTTTTTGATAACGGCAAGCCCGGTATCCAAATTCTAATCTATCATCTACAACAAAAGGTAAATAAGCATATCCTGTTAGTTTGTTTTTACACTCATGAATACTTTTACATTTTTTACAGTTTCCATATTCAATGCTACTATCTTCTAATATAGATGTGTATTTCATCAGCTTTTCACTATCAAATTTTAGTTGTTCAGTAAGTTCTTTAAAATTAGGATCTTTTAATGATTCTTTATAAGAATCTATTAAATTATTTTTTAAAGTTCTTTTCAACCCCATATCTTCAAATTGTTCAGATATCTTCTTCAATTTCATCACCTACTTATATTCATTTAATATTTCTTCTAATTTTTTACGAGATTCAGCACTTGGTACTTTAACTTCAATTTCTTTGTTAAACCAGTCAGGCACTTCTTCTTCTTTTTTATTATAATTTCTAACTTTAGTCTTAGTGGTTGTCCTATTTTTATATTCTTTTTCTGCTAGTAACATCGCTTCCTCAACCGTTTCAACATTGCTACGTTTCCATTGGATAGCAATTACTTCAATAAACGATTTAATTAGCTTATTGCTATTTATTTTTAAAACATAATCAATTAGAACATTAACAACTCCCGGTTTTAAATTAAGTTCAATTAATAAATAACTTAAAATATCTTTATCATTTTTAGTAAGACTTCCAACATTATTTCGTCCTGCTAAAAAATCTGATGGTGAAGTTGTTTCAAATGTATAAATCATCTTATCACGTTTACTTGTGCCTTGACTTTTAGTTCTTAAATACTCAGGTTGATTTTTATAAGCAAGAACTGGTAGTTTCCCATTATTTTCAAAGCGGAAATAATTTTGGCAATTTTTTTGTAATAAATCTTTATCAATTCGGCGTTGTTCATTTATTGAATTTTTAATTAATTCAGAAGTATTATAATCATCTAAATTATAAATAAAACTAAGTTTATAAATAAATTCTTTCATTTCATTAGTAACACTTCCCGGATTTAACATTTCTTCTGGAATCTTACTTAAAATTTCATTGACATCTATTTTAGATATAAGCTCGAGACTGCGATAATTAAGACGCTTAATATCTGATGCTAAAGTCTCAATTGGTAGGTCTGTCACCGGTGTAAAAACATCAGTAAAGATTTGAGTAATATCTTCATATTCATTTAAATTAATTTTAGGTATTTTATAATAAGTTGATATTCTTTCATATTCTATTTTTCCAACATTGTTATATAAAACACTATTTAAAATAGGATTTGAAAAAAAATCATACGGGCTTAATGGTGAATATAGTTCATAAACATAACTATTCACACTTCCCTTTTTAACATAAGTTTTTAAAAGTCCAATCGCCTCTAATTTTTCGCGTGATTGCATTAAATTTTCCAAATCAATTCGGATGCTTGACATCAAATGATGATGTGTCCATTCAAGAGAAACTAGTTCTCTTTTATCTAAAAATGACCACAAAGTAAAATAAAGGTTAATAGGTAATCCACCAATAATTGGTTGATAAAGCATAGTTAATAATAAGCGATCATCATCTTTTAAAATTGTATTATTGACAACGATAAATGTATCGGCCGGTAATAAATTAACTTGTTTCATCTTAATCACCTCACTATTAGTCTATCATATTATAACAATAAAAAAAAGGAAAAAATAATTTTTAATTGTTTAATTTCCTTTTATAGTCAATATGATTATCATAAAAAATTTCATCAGGTTTCATACCAAAAACTTTTGACATTTTAACTGCCATATCATAAGAAAGTTTTCTTGAACCATTTTCTAGTTGTGAATAAAACGATTTGCTTATTCCAACAGCTTGAGACATTTTTGCTACGGTATATCCATTTGCTTTACGAAGTTCTTTTAAATAACTATACATATTTTTACCCCCTTATATATCCTGTTCTACATTATGATAAATGTTTTGTACATCTTCAACATCTTCTAACATGTTAATCATTTTATTAAATGATTCTAAATCATCTCCACTTAAAGTAATTGTGTCTTTAGCAATCATTGATACTTCTTCAACAATAAACTCAACATCTGGTAACACATCAAGAATGGCCTTTTTAGCTTTAAATAAATCTTGAGCCGAAGCATAAACTGTTATTTCATCATCATTTACTTCGATATCATCAACTTCAACATCGTTAGTAATCATTGCATCAATTACTTGTTCTTCATTTAATCCCTTAAATCGAAGAATGGATAAATGATCATACATATAACTAACGCTTCCACTTACTCCCATTTTTCCATTATTTTTATTTAGCGCAGGTCTGACATAACTAAGTGTTCTATTAACATTGTCCGTTAAACAATCAATAATTAAAGTTGAACCTCCTGGTCCAAAAACCTCATATCTAACACTTTCATAACTTTCGTCAACCCCTGAGTTTACTTTATCAATCGCTCTTTTTATTAAATCTGATGGTACTTGCTCTTTTTTAGCACGTTCAACTAATCTTTTTAGAGCATCATTAGAATCGACATTAGTTCCTCCGGCTTTGGCAGCTTGGTATATTTCTCTAGCATATAATGAATATACTTTTGCTTTAGCTGCTCCTGTTTTTTCAATACTAGCTTTTCTTACAGAATAAGCTCTTCCCATAATATCTCCCCTTAATTCCCATTATTCTACATTATATTTGTTAAAAAATCAACCACTTTTACTTAGCAATCTTACTAAGTGCATCTTTTGCTGCGAGTTGTTCAGCTTCTTTTTTAGAACTAGCTTCACCTTTTCCATAAATAAGATCATCAATTTTGACAACCACTGTAAACGTTTTTTTATGAGCGGGACCTTCTTCATTAACAATAATATATTCTAAACTACGTTTATCCGTTTGAACCAACTCTTGTAATGATGATTTATAATCACCAATCAAATCAATTTCTTCTGACTCAATAATGGGAATAATATGTTTGTACACAAATTCTTTGGCCACTCCTAATCCTTTATCTATATATAAGGCTCCTAAAAATGATTCAAATAGATCAGCAACCGTGGCTTTTCTATTTCTTCCTCCACTTTCTTCTTCACCATGACCAAGTTTAACGTACTCATTTAAATTAAGTTTTAGTGAATAGTCATACAAAGCATTCTCACATACATAGTGAGCTCGTAGTTTAGTCATTACTCCTTCACTGTAATTATAATTTTTGTATAAATATTCACTAATAATTAATTCAAACACTGCATCCCCTAAATATTCTAATCGTTCATAACTTTCAATATTTTCTTCATTGGCATATGATGAATGGGTTAAAGCTCGCTCGTAAATTTCAAAGTTTTGAGTCTTAATTCCTAATTTTTTCAAGATTTCCATATCACACCTCCTTCAATCTTTAATATACCTTTATTATAACAAATATATGCTAATAGATAAACACTTAATTAAGTTTTACAATATTTAATAATCTAAATTTACATTTGGAAGAATTTTTAGTATAATGTTAATGGTGATAAAGATGAAATATCTTTTAATAAAATTAATCAAAGGTTATCAAAAAATACCAGGTAACTTTCACAATAGTTGTCGTCACATCCCAACATGCTCAAATTATGGAATTGAGGCTATAACAGAATATGGGAGTTTTAAAGGAAGTTTTTTAACTTTTAAAAGAATTTTAAAATGTAACCCTTGGGGAACTTTTGGTTATGATCCAGTTGTAAAAAAAGGAGATAAGTATGAAAAAAATATATAAGATAGTTGCAATGTTTATAATCGTTATAGGATTAACTGGTTGTTTTAAAAGAGACAACTTAGAAGGAATTGATATTTATACAACCGTTTACCCTATTGAATATATTACTAATCGTTTATATAAAGAACATAGTAATATCCATAGTATTTACCCAGATGGTATTGATGTTGAAAACTATAATTTAACTGATAAACAAATAAAAGATTATAGTAAAAGCAGTTTATTTATTTTTAATGCCTTGAGTAAAGAAAAAGATTATGTAATTCCCATGTTTAATCATAATAAAAAAATTAAAATTATCGATTCTTCATTAACCATGACTTATGATTATGGAGTTGAAGAATTGTGGTTAAATCCATCTAACTTTCTAATGATGACTCAAAACATCAGAATGGGATTTAAAGACTATATCAATAATCATTATTTAAAAACCGAAATTGATGAAAACTATCAAAAACTATATGTTGAAGTTTCTAACTTAGACGCGAATTTGAAACAAATGTCTGAAAATGCTACTCATAATGTAATTGTAGTTGGTAATGATATATTTAAATTTTTAGAAAAATATAACTTCCAAGTTATTTCTCTTGAAGAAAATGATATGCTAACAGATAAAACAGTTGCTGATGTTAGAAATCTTATTAATAATGGAACGATTGATTATATTTTCTTAAAACAAGAAGACGAAATAAATGAAACAATCAATAAACTAGTTAAAGATACTGAGGTTGAATTAGTAACTCTCCATTCAATAACTAATTTAAATGACCATGAACGTTCTAGTAATAAAGATTATTTAAGTTTAATGAATGAAAATATTGAAAAATTAAAAAATGAATTATATGATTAAAAAAAGTTTTATGGAAACCCCATAAAACTTTTTAATTAATATTTAGAAACCCATCATCAAGCAAATAACAAAGAAGGCAATTCCTAGTCCCAATGTTAATCTACTTATAAATAATTCTGAACCACGTTCTTTTCTATTAGCAAATAAACTTTCATTACCTCCAGATATAACATTAGATGCTCCTTCGGCTTTACCACTTTGTAAAAGAACTATGGCAATTAGTAATAAACTAACAATAATTAATAATAATTCCATAATTTCCTCCTTAACTATTTAACTACTTAATAATTTAACATAATTAATAGATATTTGCAAGTTTATTTTTTAGGTTTGATAATTACATAACCACTATTATCAAATACTAAACTATCGATAACTTTCTTTAAATCTGTAAAAGACATATTTTTAATATCATCATAATCATTTGTTAATACTTTTCCTTCATTAATAACATTGCCCATTATTTTATTATTAATGCGATAGATACTATCACTCATGTATATATAGGCACTAATAAAACTTTTTTTCTTACGTTCAAAATCAGCTTCATCAATGTTAAACTTTACAATTTCATTTTTTATTTTTTCAATTAACTCATCTGTTTTTTTAGTATCAGCCAGGATAACTAGTAAAGCATGAGTATCATCAAAGACGATTGTATAATCTAAGTTTTCATTTATAATTTCTGAATTTTTTAATTCTTCATTGAAAGAAGATGTTTCACCAAATTTTAGTTCAAAATATAATAAAACATAATCCCTAATTGTTAATTTAGGTATATCTTTAACTCTTGTTAAATTAAATTTATAATTGTAAGCAATTTTAGGAATTGGGACATTCATTTTTAGAATTTCCTTTTTCTTAACAACTGTATCTGGTTCATTATATTGTTTTAATTTAATTGGACCATTTTTGGCTAAAAATTTCTTGTTAGATTGATTTTTCTTTATAGCATCAATAATAATTTCAGGTGATACATTACCAGTTACAACCACAAACATATTACTTGGATGATAGAAAGTATTGTAACAAAGATATAAATCTTCTTTAGTTATGGTATTTATACTTTCAACCGTTCCAGCAATTGGAATACGGATCGGATTTTTATGAAAACTATTGTATAAACTTTTCTCATAAATAGCATAAAAAGGATTATCCGCATACATTTTTATTTCTTGTTCAATTATCCCCTTTTCTTTTGAAACATTTTCATCAGTAAAATATGGGTCTTGAACAAAATCTAACAAATAATTTAAATTTTCAATCACATTAGTTGAACCAGAAAATAAATAAGTTGTTTTATGATTAGATGTATTGGCATTAGCATCCGCCCCACGCTCTGTATAGAAAGTAAATGGATCAGTTCCATCTTTTTGTTCAAATAACTTATGCTCTAAAAAATGGGCGATTCCATCTGGAACCTTAGTCATCTTTTTGCTATTAAAAGGAACAAACTCGCTATGTTTTGAGCCATACTTAGTCGAAAAAGTGACATGTATATTATTTACATTCGATTTAGGAACAATATACACTTCTAGACCATTGTCAAGTTTTTCATAATATAAGTCAAGATCTAGTTTATTAAATGGTGTCACTTTCATCTAAATTGCCCCCTTCTAAAAAGTAAATAGTATCAATGTGGACTTTTTTAGCAAAATCAACAATCATTTGTTTATCTATTTTTTTAATATTATTTATTCTTTCTTTAAATGTATCACTTGAAAAATATTCTTTTTCAGTATAATGACTAATTATACCACTAGGTATATCAACTAATTCATTAATCGCATTTTCATAATTTACTTTAGCATTAACTAATTCTTTTTCATCAATTAATCCTTTAGATATATTAAGTATTTCTTTTCGGATAAGTTTTATCGCCTTTTCTCCGTTTCGTTTATCTATTCCGGCATTTATTATTAACAGATTAGAAAGAGCCTTTAAACTAGATGATATATTATAACAAAGAGAATGTTTTTCCCTAATTGTTCTAAACAATCTTGAATCAGGTCCCCCACCTAATATGAAAGAATAGACAAATGATACATATTTTCTCTCAAAATCAGTTAAATTATCTAATTTACATCCGATTAATAAATGACTTTGTTTTGAATCATAAGGTTCCTTAACCTTTTTCGCACGTTTTCGATATTTATCGTGATTTATTATATGAGATTCCCCTTGTTTTTTTATTGTATTAACAAGAAAATTATCCATAAATATTTTTTTGATTTCTTGATTATCAACATTTCCAACAATAAAAACATCAATAATATCACTGTGAATTACTTGTTTATAATATTCCGTTAAACTCTCAACGGTTATAGAATCCATATCTTCAATATAACCTGAGGGGTGATAAGAATAAATTGCTTTATTATCCATTGCCTCTAACATTTTACGATAAGCATAATTACGGGGATTGGTAAAACTTTCTTTTATCGAATCAATTAATTTGTTTTTAACATTTTCTAGTTTTTCTTCCTTAAATTGATTATCATCAAAGTCAGGATTTAAAATCAACCCAATTAAAAATAAAAGCGATTTTTCAAGCATTCCAGGTTCCGTATATTCATCATTAAGAAATTGACTATTAAATGATAAAATACTGTATTTACCAGATATGGTTACACTGGTCGATACTTTTTGACTATATAAATCTTCCATGGCCATTGTTAACGATCGTTGGCTCGGATATTTATTTGATGATTCAACTAGAATATCACTTAATAAGCTTCGATAAGTAAATTCTTCTTTAGTAACCTTTCGTTTAAAGTTTATCTTAATTGTAATTGTTTTAAACTTGTCTGTTTTAATCGTATGTATGTTATAAGGTCCAACTTCTATTTTGCTGTATCTCATAATTCACCTCTTCCCTTATTATATGTTGTTTTTATTATTTTATAATATTGACTCAAGAGCCAGTTCAATCATTTCGGTAAAGGCTGTTTGTCGCTCCTCACTAGTAGTAACTTCGTTAGTAACCAAATTATCTGATACAGTTAATAAGCAAGTTGCCGATTTATTAAATATTTTAGCGTTGTGGAATAGTGAAAAACTTTCCATTTCAACAGCTAAACAATTATTTTTTTCATACAACTCTTTAAATTGATTATTATCTTTATAAAAAACTTCACTGCAATGAATTGTTCCAATGCTTAAAGGAATATCCATTTTATTAGCAGCATCAATAATTAGTTTATTTAAAGATGGTGTTGATGCTAATAATTTATTTTGGATTGCATTTTGATTAATACCATAATTAGAATCAGTATAACTATTTTCAACAAGAACTAAATCATATAAATTTAATTTATCAGTATATGCTCCACAAGATCCAACTCTAATGATTTTATCAACATCATAAAATTTAAATAACTCATAAGAGTAAATTCCCATGCTAGGAATTCCCATTCCCGAAGCCATTACAGTAACCTTTTTATTTTTATACAATCCTGTATATGCCAACATTCCTCTAACTTGATTAACTAATTTATAATCAGTTAAATAAGTTTCAGCAATAAATTTTGCACGTAATGGGTCTCCTGGCATAATAACAACTTTCGCAATGTCTTTCTTTTTTGACTCTATATGTGGTGTCATAAATTCCTCCTTTATTCTATTTCTAGTATATCATAGATATTTATTATTTGGCATAGTCACTTGACTTTAAAACATTTTTTAAAAATTGTCCTGTGTAACTTTCCTTAATTTTAGCAATGTCTTCAGGTGTTCCCGTTGCCATTACTTCGCCACCTTTGTCTCCCCCCTCAGGTCCTAAATCAACAAGATAATCAGCGGTTTTTATAACATCTAAATTGTGTTCAATAACAACAACAGTATCGCCATTTTCGACAATTCTATTTAAAATTACAAGCAACTTTTTAATATCATCACTATGTAAACCGGTTGTTGGCTCATCTAAAATAAATAATGATTTGCCGGTAGGTTTTCTTTGTAACTCTTTTGCAAGTTTAACGCGAGCTGCTTCCCCGCCTGATAAAGTTGTTGAGCTTTGACCTAATTTAACATACGAAAGTCCCACATCAACTAACATTTTTAATTTGTCTTTAGCTTTAGGAACATTTTCAAAAAAACTATAAGCTTCTTCAACTCGCATTTCTAACACTTCATGAATGTTTTTATTTTTGTACTTAATTTCCAATGTTTCACTGTTATATCTAGTTCCATGACAAACTTCACAAGGAACATAAACATCTGGTAAAAAATGCATTTCAATTTTCTTAACGCCATCACCAAAACAAGCTTCACATCGTCCACCTTTAACATTAAATGAAAATCTTCCTTTTTCATAACCTCTTATTTTGGCTTCTTTAGTTGACGCAAAGACATCTCTAATATCATCAAATAAACCAGTATAGGTAGCAGGGTTACTTCGCGGTGTTCTACCAATTGGTGATTGTGAAATATCAATTACTTTATCAATGTAATCTAATCCTTTAATTGTTTTGTAAAGACCAGGTTTTACTTTAGTACGATATAAATTAACAGCAATTGCTTTATATAATATTTCGTTAACTAAACTACTTTTACCACTACCACTAACACCAGTTACACAGGTAAAAGTTCCTAGTGGGAATTTCACATTAATATTTTTTAAGTTATTTTCACGGGCTCCTTTTATTTCCACAAATTGACCATTACCAGGACGTCTTAATTTTGGTATCATTATTTTTTCTTTGCCACTTAAATAACGACCAGTTATACTTTCATCATTATGCATCACTTCACTTGGTACACCAGCGGCAACAACAGAACCACCATGAAGTCCTGCTCCTGGTCCAATATCAACTAAGTAATCACTAGCAAGCATCGTATCAGTGTCATGTTCAACAACAATCAATGTGTTCCCAAGATCACGCATCTTAATTAATGAATCAATTAATTTTTGATTATCCCTTTGATGAAGACCAATGCTTGGTTCATCTAAAACATATAAAACACCGGTTAACTGTGATCCAATTTGAGTCGCTAATCGAATACGTTGAGCTTCTCCACCACTTAAAGTACCAGCTGTTCTAGCAAGCGTTAAATAATCTAAACCAACATTGATCAAAAACAATAATCTCGAACCTATTTCTTTAATAACCGTTTTTGATATTTCGGTCTGTTCCTTGTTCAGTTTAAGATTCACAATAAAATCATTAAGGTCACCAATGCTTAGTTTCATTAAATCATGAATGTTTTTCTTACCAATCAAAACTGATAAAACAGAATCATTTAATCTCGCACCCTTACATGTAGGACAAGTTAATTCTGTCATATATTGTTCAATCCAATCACGAATCCAATTACTTTTAGTTTCCATATATCGTCTTTGTAAATTATCAATTACACCTTCATAATATTCTTTACTATGTCTAACACTACCAGTTTTAGAAACATATTCAAATTCAATTTTTTCATTTGAACCATGAAAAACAATTTCCGTTTCTGCTTTTGTTAATTTTTTGAAAGGTTTATTAATATCTATTTTATAATGTTTACAAGTTTCAACTAAATTACTAAAATAAATATTATTATCAATATGATTAACTGGAACAATTGCTCCTTCACTAATACTTAATTCTTTATTTGGAACAATTAAATCGGCATCTATTTCTAATTTAATACCTAAACCTTTGCAATCTGGACAAGCCCCATAAGGAGCATTAAAAGAGAACATTCTCGGTTCAAGCTCTGGTAATGAAAAATCACAATGTGGACATGCATACTTCTCACTCATAACAATTTCTTCACCATTAATAACATCTATAACAACTTTACCATGAGCCAAGCCAGCAGCTGTTTCAATACTCTCATATAATCGACTACGAATATCTTCTTTAATAATTAAACGGTCAACAATAATATCAATATTGTGTTTTTGATTTTTATCAAGTTCAGGAACTTCGTTAATTTCATATTCTACTTGATCAACTCTCACACGAGCAAATCCATCTTTTTGGATTTTATTAAATAGTTCCTTATGCATCCCTTTTTCACCATGAACGATTGGACTTAAAACCCTTATTTTAGTGTTTATATCCAAGTTCATAATTTGAACAACCATTTCCTCAATACTTTGACTACTAATTGGAATATTATGATTAGGACAATAAGGTATCCCTATTCTGGCATACAAAAGTCGGAAATAATCATAAATTTCCGTAACTGTTCCAACTGTACTTCTTGGGTTTTTATTAGTTGTTTTTTGATCAATACTAATAGACGGACTCAAACCATCAATACTATCAACATCGGGCTTATCACTACCACCTAAAAATTGTCTAGCATAAGCACTTAAACTTTCAACATAACGTCTTTGACCTTCAGCATAAATTGTATCAAATGCTAAACTACTTTTACCACTACCACTAACCCCAGTCATAACAATTAATTTATTCTTTGGGAGTTCAATATCAATATTCTTTAAATTATTTTCACGAGCTCCTTTAATTATTATTTTATCCATATATTCACCTCTATTTTACATGTTTATTACTAATTTCTTTTTTAAGTAAATCAGTAACATAATTACTTTGAATACCATTAGGAATTAAACTAAAATATTGTTTTAAACCATCGCTTATATCTAAATTATCTATGACCTTAAATAATTCTTCAAAATCCATTTTTGAAACATTTTGTTTACTAAGTAAATTTATAAATAAAATATTTAATAAATATATATCTAATTCTTTACTCGGAGTATCATCTTTGACAAATTTATTACCAAAAAATAATTTTGGTACATTACTTCTTCCAATACCGTCAACAATAGCACCATCCATATCTACAAAATAGGGATTTAATTTTTCATCAACAATAATGTTAGATTCACCAATATCGCCATAAATAATATTTTCTTTATGCATATTTTCTAATGTTTCACTAATTCTTATCAGAACTTTTATTAATTGTTCCTTAGAAATATTAGTATTTACTATTTCTCCTAGTTCAATAGAATTTTCAATATAAGGCATTACATATCCACCAAATTTATTATCAATATTTATTGATGAAAACACTGGTATTGTTCCAGCAACATTTTTTTTAGACAATGCAGAAACTTTTTTCTCTTTTTCAATTAAAAAGTCTTGATCATCATCTATAAATACTTTGATCAAATACTTCTTAGCCAATATATACAAATCACTTTCAATATTAAGTGATTTAACATTTAATTTTTTTAAATTTGCGATAACTTTTTGGTCAATATTTAATGCTTTCATATTTTCCCCCCTGGTTCTTACTACCTTTTTATTATACCATAATAACTAGATTTAATTAAAATATTTTGTAATTAATAACCAGCCAATAATATAAAAGAAATTGATAATAAACTATCAATTTCTTTTAACATTTATGATAATGGTGTTATTTCATATACTTTTGATCTGCTCATTCCAAATTGTAAGTATTTTGCATTTGCTGGAACATCTATCGATATTGTACCATTTCCCAATGTATAACTAGTCATTGTCGTACCATCAACCGATATAATGCTAACCGATATTACGCACGATGCTGTTCCACAATCTCTTGATGTAGTTATTGAAATCTTTTTACCATATAAACCTGAATCTATTAATACCTTTTTCGTACCATTTGCTGATTCAAAAGTAGCTGAATTACCGTCATAGGCTAATGCACCTAAGGCATCAACCATATCTACATTATATTGAGATATAATTCTCGTTTCGTTTCCATATTTATCAACACCCTTTGCATAAATTATCTTACCTTGATTTACCAACACCGGTTTATCTTGGTATGACTCCCAAACCCCTGTTTCACCAATTTTATATAATCTCTCAACACTGCTTGGAAAATAATTTATTGTAATCAACTGATATGGATCATTAATTGATTTAGTTGAATCACTGTGAATTAACATATAACCATTCAAAGCACTAAAAGTTGGTTCGTTAGATAAACTTATCTCATATACATAATCAGTAGTTGATGTAATTGTTATCCATTTGCTATTATTTGGAATAGTTATAAATTGTTCTGTAGATGTTTGTGTAATACTTTGAATTAAATTATTATCGACATCTAAAAATCTTAGTGTTGGAGGACCACTAACATAAGTACTCCACCTTATTCTTATTACTTTACCAATAACTGATGAATCTATTTCCAATCGAGCATTAGTCATTGATCTAACCATCGTACTATCATCTCTATCAAAAACTAGTGGCGATAGTGAATCACTCACATTTGCTGTATGTTGTGATATAATTCTCGTTTCATTGCCATGTTTATCGACTCCTTTGGCATAGATTGTTTCACCTTGATCAACCCAGATTGGTTTATCTTGATATGATTGCCAAACTCCTGTTTCCCCTATTTTATATAATCGTTCCACACTGGTTGGAAAATAAGTGATGTTCGCCATTTGATATGGTTTTCTTATTTCCTTGGCAGCATCCGCGTGCAATCTCATATATCCATTTGTTATGTTAAACGTTGGTTCATTAGATAAACCTATTTCATATACATAATCAGTAGTTGATGTAATTGTTATCCATTTGCTATTATTTGGAATAGTTATAAATTGTTCAGTAGCTGCTTGTGTAATGTTTTGAATTAGATTATTATTGACATCTAAAATTTTTAGTGTTGGGGGACCACTAACATAAGTACTCCATCTTATTCTTACTACTTTCCCAATAACCGATGAATCTATTTCTAATCGTGCATTAGTCATTGTTCTAACTACTGTACTATCATCTCCATCATAAACTAATGGAGATAGTGAATCGCTCACATTTGCTGTATGTTGTGAAATTAGTCTGCCTTCATTCCCGTATTTGTCGATTCCTTTGGCATAGATCGTTTCACCTTGATCAACCCATATTGGTTTATCTTGATATAGGTTCCAATCACCTGTTGTTCCTATTCGATACAATCTCTCAACACTAGTTGGAAAATAATGGATACTCACCATTTGATATGGTTTTCTTATTTCCTTGGAAGCATCAGTATGTAATAGCATATATCCATTTGTCACGTTAAATGTTGGCTCATTAGATAAACTTATTTCATATACATAATCTGTTGTTGAAGATACTGTTATCCATTGACTATTATTGGGAACAGTTACTAATTGTTCTGTAGATGTTTGACCAACACTTTGAATTAGATTATTATTACTATCTAAAAATCTTAGTATCGGAGGACCACTAACATAAGTACTCCATCTTATTCTTACTAATTTCCCAATAACCGATGAATCAACTTTTAAACGAGAATTAGAAAGTGTTCTAATAAAAGTACTATCGTTTCCATCGTATGCAACCTGTGGCATTGCATCTGCAGGCATTCCAATGGCTTTTGTAACTTCAGCAGTTAAGCCAGTATCCCTCTTAACACTCTTTGCCATTACCGTTCCTTCTAATGATTGGAATTCTCCAGTGTAAGTAAGCCATGTTACTCCGTTATCTGTACTATAATAGTTATCGATATCTAGTCTCGTATCAAATTCTATCTTCGTACTTCCATCAAAGGTTATCCCATAACTTGTTAGGGTTGGGTATCCATAATTTGAGGTTATTACAGGTGTCTTTGGTATGTCTAAATCTAAATTCAAGATTTTTCTTGTGACTATTATTTCATTTCCGGCTGTATCTTTTCCTTTTGCATATATGGTTACTGTTTTATCCTCGTTCTGCCATCCTTTTGATAAGATGTTATAGGAATTGATTTCAAATGACCCATTATATGTTAACCACGTTGCATTACTTGTCCCAACTTTATATTGATTAGTTATACTATCATTATAATCAATACTTACAATTGCGGTTGTTCCTACTTTTGTTTCAGGGGTTACTGCAATATCTATTTTTGGTGGCGTTGTATCAACATTTGTTACTTTTACAACTACTACTTTTGTGTTTCCTACTTGGTCTGTTACATAGAAGGTATAATCACCATTTGCAGTAACTGTTACGATACTATTATTTCCTATTTCTTTTCCTTTTGTACTAAAGTAGTTGGCATCTCTTACTCCACTTTCCCATTTAAGAACACCTATTTTTACATCATCAACTGCGGTTACTTTTAATGATACTTTTTGTTGTGGAGTCTCTAAATCTCCTGTTACTGTTAAGGTTGGTGCTTCATCATCGATATTTCCAATCTTTTTAACTGATTCGTTTGACCATACTTCACTACTATTCATTCCTCTGGCATATACTAAGGTATTTTTCTTATCGATATTAATTGGTCCTTTATATTCTAACCAATCGCCACTTACTCCATCTTTAGTTACTATCTTATATTCTTTTGTAACCATTGTTTTATCATATAATATTGTTACACTTACTGACCTTGTTGGTTCTGTTGTATCTAATATAATTTGAGGTGATGGTGGGGTTTCTTTATCCCATCTCATAAATAGATGTTCTGATACTTCACTTATTGGGACATCTATTAAATAATAATCTCCATTAAATGTTACAACATCTCCATTTTCATTTTTAATTTTTATTATCGTTCCATCTTTTAATAGTTCTTCTTTGTATTGTGGTTTTATTAAAATTATTCCATCACTCTTATATGTTGTCCATAATCCATCTTGTTTCCATTTATATTCCCTTCCCGTTGATTTTGGTGGATAGTTTAATTTTAATATGAAATATTTACCGGCATCTAGTAATAATACTGGTGGAGTTGGGATTATGTTTTCTACTTTATATGTTGACTCTGCAATTTCTCCATCGGCATTCATACTATAGGCTGTTATTAATGCTCCATTTTTAGATACTTCAAAAGCATTAACATAATCTCTTAATGGTCCATTATCAATACTATATCTTTTTACGGTTGCATACTGATCATATTCTATTGAGATACTTACCTTATATGAGGCATCTCTTT
>JAQWBL010000037.1 GCA_028706395.1 Bacilli bacterium
CACTTATAAATGATGAATTAGAACTAAAAGAAGCAGCCTCTAAATATGATATTTTTGGTAGAGTCAGTCCAAGTCAAAAGAAAATAATAATAAAAGCATTGCAAGAAAAAGGACATACTGTTGGATTTGTTGGTGATGGTGTAAATGATGTTCTAGCACTTAAATCAGCTGATTGTGGAGTCGCTATGGCGAGTGGAAGTGATGCTGCCAGAAATGTTTCTGAATTAATATTACTAGATTCTAATTTTGATGCAATGCCTCACGTCGTAGGTGAAGGAAGAAGAACTATTAATAATATTGAAAGATCAGCTACTTTGTTTTTGGCCAAAACAATTTATGCAACAGTTCTAGCAATTCTATTTTTATTTATTGGTCTACCATATCCATTTGAACCAATTCAGCTTAGTTTAACAAGTGTCTTTACAATAGGTATTCCATCATTTATTTTAGCAATTGAGCCAAACAATGAAAGAATTAAAGGAAACTTTCTAACAAATGTAATAAGTAAAGCAATGCCAACCGCATTTACTAATGTAATAAATATTGTTCTTATTATGATTATTGGACAACTACTAAATTTATCACTTAAAGAAACTACCACATTATCAGTACTTATTAGTGCTTTTATGGGATTTGTGTTATTATATAGAATATCAATTCCTTTTAACATAATTAGATTAGGGTTAATGGTATTTGGAATCTCGGGATTCTTAATTGGTGTTTTGGGATTACCAGATTTATTTTCGCTTACTGAACTTATTTTAAAACTATGGGTTATTTTAGGAATATTAATGGTTATTTCAATAAATAATTTTAAATATTTAACGGGAATATATTATAAATTAAAAGAGAAATATCCAAAACATTTTAATTAGAGAGGATGATAATATGTACGAATTAACAGGGTTATTATTTACATTATTTATTGGTATGTTTATTTTAATAGGAACAGCGATTGTTAAATTAACTAAAAATAATGATAAATTCGTTCATTTTTCAATTAGTATTGCACTAGGTGTTATAGTATCATTATTAATTTTAGATTTAATTCCCGAATCATTTGAATTGTTAGGAGAAAGATATGATTCCTTTGTCACCACACTTATGGTTATTGGATTTTCAACATTAGGGTTGTTAATACTAATGGCTTTGGAAAGTTTAATTCCCCACCATGGACATGGACATGGTGAAGAGTTATTTCATTTAGGTCTTGTATCAAGTATTGCTATTATATTACATAATGTAATAGAGGGAATGGCTATTTATGCTACTATTAATACATCGGTATCAATGGGGTTTTTAATGGGATTGGGTGTTGGACTACATAATATTCCAATGGGAATGGTTATTACTTCAGCACTTGATAAATCTAAAACAAAGATATCTAAAACATCAATAATTTTATTTTTAATATCAATTTCAACCTTTGTTGGAGGATTAATTATGTATTTAAGCGGTAGTATTTTAAATAATTCAACTTTACTAGGAATTGTCTTATCAATAACTCAGGGAATGTTGATTTATATTGTTGTGTTTGAATTATTACCACATATTAAGCATGGACATAGTAAACAAAATAATATTATTGGAATTATTATTGGGATATTAATTATGCTTATTAGTACATTATTTCACTAAACAGATATTTATATCTGTTTTTTCTTTATAAGAACATTTGTCCGTGTTATAATTAAGATGGTGATAAAATGAAACGAATTATCTTACATATTGATGTTAATAATGCCTTTTTATCATGGACTGCGGTATCACTTTTAAAAAGTGGTTTTAAGTATGATATTAGAGATAGTTATGCCGTTATTGGTGGTGATGAGAGTCGCCGAGCTGGAATTGTTTTAGCAAAATCACCTAGTGCGAAAAAGTTAGGCATAATAACTGGTGAAACTTTATACTCTGCTAGAAAAAAATGCAAAGTACTGAAAGTATATCCTCCTAATCACAAACTATACTCAGAAATGTCAAATCAATTATTTAAATTATTGAGTAATTATACTCCAGATATTGAAATATATTCAATTGATGAATGTTTTTTAGATTATACAAAAGTCAAAAAATTATATGGAGATGAATTAGCATTTGCTCATAAAATTAAAGATGAAATTAAAAATAAGTTGGGGTTTACGGTCAATGTTGGTATCGGTAATAATAAATTATGTGCGAAAATGGCCTCAGAATTTAAAAAACCTAATTTAGTTCATACTCTTTATATGAATGAAATTGAAACAAAAATGTGGCCTTTGCCAATTTCAGAGTTATTTGGAATTGGGCGAAAGACAGCACCTAAAATGAAGGAATTAGGCATAAATACTATCGGTGATTTAGCAAACACAGATCCAAACCACCTATATAAATATTTTAAAAATCAAGCCATAAAGTATGTTGAAATTGCTAATGGAATTGATGATTCAGAAGTTATTAGTGAAGAAATTGCTCCAAAGGGAATAAGTAATACCATTACTTTGGAATATGATTATAGTAATAAATTAGAATTACATAAAATGTTAGATAAAATTGCTGATAATGTTTCTTTGTCACTTAGAAAACAAGGACGTTATACTGGTGTAATCGCCGTTATTCTTCGTGATAAATATTTTAATAATAAAACTCGTCAAATGAAATTGAAAAATGTGACAAATATTACCTCAGAAATAAGTACCATTGCTAAAAAATTGTTTGATGAACTTTGGGATGAAGAACCAGTCAGACTAATAGGTATCAGGCTAGATGCATTAACTAATCAAAATACCTATCAAGTATCATTATTTGAAAATATAAAGGAACGCGAAAAAAAGTTACAATTAGAAAAAATTGTTGACAATATAAATGATAAATTCGGACCGGAATCAGTAAAAAAGGCATCATTTGTCAAGAAAAAAGATGACTAATATGTTATAATGTTATTGGCATAGTAGGGAGACAAGATTATGAATGAAGATATTATAAATGAAATAGGACTTAATTTAAAAATTAGTAATAAACAAGTTACTGAAACTTTAAATTTATTAAGTGAGGGGAATACGATTCCTTTTATTGCTAGGTATCGTAAAGAAAGAACTGGCAATTTAGATGAAGAACAAATAAGATCAATTAATGAAGTATATGAATATCAAGTTAATTTACTTAAACGAAAAGAAGATGTTATTAGATTAATTGAAGAAAAAGATTTAATGACTGAGGATTTGAAAGCCGAAATAATGAAGGCTACTAAACTAGTTGAAGTGGAAGATTTATATCGACCATTTAAAGAAAAGAAAAAGACCAAAGCAACAGAAGCTATTAAACAAGGTTTGGAGCCACTGGCTAACTTAATAATGGAATTTCCAACAACCGGTGATATAAATGCTCTTGCTTCTCCATTTATAACTAAAGATGTAAAAACGGTAGAAGAGGCAGTAACTGGTGCGGGATATATTATTGCTGAAAATATTAGTGATAATGCTCATTATCGTAAATGGATTAGAGTTAACACTTTTATCCACGGTGAGCTAGTTAGTAAACTTAAAAAGAATGCCATTGATGAAAATAAAACATACGAAATATATTATGATTATAGTGAGAGTTTAAAGTTTGTAAAACCACACCGAGTACTTGCTATTAATCGTGGTGAAAAAGAAAAGGTATTAACTGTTAACATTTCAATTAATACTGATGAAATAATTAATTATTTAAATTCTAAAATTATTAAAAATGAAACATCTTTTGTCAGCGATATTGTAAAAAATGCTATTGTTGACAGTTACAAGCGTTTAATTTCACCTAGTATTGAAAGAGAGATTAGATCGGATTTAACTCTTAAAGCTGAAGATGTCGCAATAATAAATTTCAGTAAAAATTTAGAGAACTTATTATTACAACCACCATTAAAGGATAAAATGATTTTGGCCTTAGATCCAGCTTATCGTACAGGATGTAAACTTGCCGTTATTGATTACACTGGTCAAAAAATTGACATTAAAGTTATATATCCCCATGAACCAAGATTGGAATATGATAAAAGTAAACAGGTAATGCTTGATTTAATTAAAAAATATAAGATAGATATAATTGCAATTGGTAATGGAACAGCGTCAAGAGAAAGTGAAGCCTTTGTTGCGAATGTTATAAAAGAAGCAGATCATAAAGTTGAATATATTATTGTAAGTGAAGCTGGCGCTAGTGTCTATTCAGCTAGTAAATTAGCAGCCGAAGAATTTCCTGATTTACATGTTGAAGAAAGAAGTGCCATAAGTATTGGAAGAAGACTTCAAGATCCACTATCAGAATTAGTAAAGATTGATCCTAAAAGTATTGGGGTTGGTTTATATCAACATGATGTATCTGATAAAAAATTAACTGAATCATTAGATTTTGTTGTTACTAAAGCGGTTAACCAAGTTGGTGTAAACATTAATACAGCCAGTCCATTTTTATTAAAATATGTGTCAGGAATTAATAAAAAAAATATTGATAAAATTATTGAATATCGTAATCAATTTGGAAAAATAAAATCTCGTGATGAAATCAAAAAGAAAAAATTAATTAGTGATAAGGTTTATGTTCAAGCAATAGGATTTTTAAGAGTAGTTGACGGAACTAATCCGCTTGATGTTACTGATATACATCCTGAAAGTTATGATGTAGCAATGTCGTTATTAAAAGAATTAAATATGGATGTAAAGATGATTGGTAGTGAAGAATTAGCGGAAGTATTAAAGACTATCAATGTTGAAGAATTTATGGTAAAATTAAAAACAGATAAATATACTTTAGAAGACATCATTTTATCATTAACAAAACCCAATCGAGATCCCCGTGATATGATGGAAAAACCATTATTAAAAAGTGATATTTTAAAACTAGAAGATTTAAAAGTTGGAATGCAACTTCAAGGTACTGTTCGTAACGTCGTTGATTTTGGAGCCTTTATTGATATTGGACTTAAAAACGATGGACTCGCACATATTTCAAAATTAACTGAAAGATATATAAAACATCCAAGCGAAGTTGTTAGTGTTGGTGATATTGTTGATTGTTATGTTGATCAAATTCATGAGGATAAACAAAAAGTTTCTTTATCTTTAATAAAAAATAAATAGTAGTAAGGTGGTATGTATGAAAAAGCGAACTTTAATAATTATTATAATTTTATCCTTCGCTGCTGGAGTAGTTTTTTCAAACTTTAATGATTGGTTTGGAAAAAAGAAAGTAGACGATCCAAAACAGCAAGAAGAAAAAGATCCTAAAAGTGATGACAAAGAAAAGGAAAAAGAAGAAGAAGTCTTCAAAAGTGACTATGATTGTAATAAAAATGGTATTGATGATTATAGTGATTTTGTAATTGGTGCCAGAAAAGAAGCTGAAGCTGGTACAAAATATGTTGAAGACGGAGGATATTATTTCACAGATGGTTATCCACCAGAAGGTGTTGGAGTCTGTACCGATACTATATGGAGAGCTTTTAAAGAAGCTGGTTATGTTTTAAAAGATATGGTTAATGAAGATATCAAAAATAACTTAAGTGAATATCCAGATCCATCATCAAGACCCGATGGACCAGATCCAATTGTTGATTTTAGAAGGGTTCAAAACTTAAAAGTTTATTTTGATAGACATGCAACTTCTTTAACTTTAGATCCATATGATACTGAAGAGTGGAAACCGGGAGATATTGTTATCTTTGGAGAATCATATGGTCATATAGGAATTATTTCTGATAAAAAAAATGATAAAGGAATTCCATATATGATTCATAGTTCTGACGAATTTACTGGTGAAAAAGATGTCTTAATCTATCGACATGAAAAAGATGGTATTACTGGACACTATCGTTTTGATAAACCAGGAAATGCTTGTAAGTATTAATTTTTAAAAATATTGAGACAAACATTAAATTTGTCTTTTTATATGGTATAATTGAAAAGAAAGTAGTGATTATATGAAGAAAGTTTTAATAAGTACAGCTGTTTTTTTTACATTAATAAATAATGTCCAAGCAATTGAAATAAACAGTAAACATGCTGTTTTATATAACTTAAATGAAAATAAAATAATTTTTGAAAAGAATAAAGATAGTATAACGAGTATAGCAAGTCTTACAAAAATAATGACAACATTAGTAGCTGTTGAAAACATTAAAGATATAAATGATAAAATTGTTATAGACGATACTATGTTTGAAGGATTATATGAAGCAGATGCTGCTGTAATTGGACTTACTAATGGACAAGTTGTAACCTATGAAGATTTACTATATGGAACTTTAATTTCAAGTGGTGCGGATGCAACAAGAGCATTAACTATCAATATTGCCGGTTCGGAAGAAAATTTTGTTAATCTTATGAATAACAAAGCCATTGCACTTGGACTTACAAAAACCAAATTTACTAATGCAACGGGATTAGATGAGGTCGGTCAAACATCAACAGTAGATGAAGTCGCCAAGTTATTAATATATGCTTTAAAAAACGAGAAATTTAAAAAAATATTTAATGCTCAATCTTATAGTTTTAGTGATCAAACAAAAACATTGTATAGTACTCTTGAAATTTCGTCAGTATTATACAATCTTGATACAAGTAATATCATTGGATCCAAAACTGGTTATACAGATGAAGCCGGTAAGTGTTTAGCAAGCGTTGCTTATGATAAAGAAAACGATATTACTTATTTATTAGTAACAACAAAAGCAACCATTTCAAGTGATTATGCCTATCATATAATGGATGCTATTGATGTTTATGATTATTATTTTACAAACTATAAATACTATAATTTAGTTAATAAAGGTGAAGAATTAATTAAATTAGATACCAAGTATAGTAAAGTTAAATCTGTCACTTATTCTGCTAAAAATGACATAAAACTTTATTCTGATAACACTTTTAATAAAAACAACATTCAACTAAGTTACAACGGTAAAACAAAATTAACACCTAATTTAAAAAAGGGTGAAAAAGTAGGAACAGTAGATGTTATATATAATAATGAAATCATCGATATAATAGATATTACAATCGATGAAAGGATTCCTTTCTCACTAATAGAATTTTTAAAATCTAATATCCATTATATAATTGTTATCTCAGGATTATTATTAATAATTGTTTTCAAAGTATTTAAATAAATTTAAGAATTAGATAAATTATCTATATCTGCGTCATTTGAAAATTATGTCGTTATATGATAAAATCAACCTATAGTAAACTTGGAGGATGTATATGAAAAAAAACAACACCGCATTTACATTAATAGAATTATTAGCAACAATCGTAATTATAATCATAATCTTTTTAATTGCGATGTTTGTAATACCAAATATTATGGGTGGAGTATATAAAAGAGTATGTTCTATAAA
>JAQWBL010000038.1 GCA_028706395.1 Bacilli bacterium
GTATGAATGTCACTTAATAAAGTATTAGTATAAACTTCAACGCCTTTTAAATAAAGTTTGTTAATCGTTCTAGATATACTAATAGCATTACCAGGAATTGGTGAAGATGAAAAGACTACGACATCATCATCTTTTAATTTAATTTGACGGTGAGTTCCGTTAGCGATACGACTAAGTGCTGCTAATGGTTCTCCTTGGCTACCAGTACATAATAAACATACTTGATTATTTGGTAAGCGGTTTGCTTCCTCTGGTGTTATAAACAAATCTTTATTTTTAATATATCCACTTTGAATTGATATTTCAATATTAGTTTCCATACTACGACCAAATATCGCAATCTTTCGTCCATTTCTTTTACACGTATCAATAATATGTTTAAGACGATAAATGTTTGAAGCAAAGGTTGCAACAATGATACGTCCATGATGACGATTTATTATTTCTCCTAAAGCCTCATCAACTTTTGACTCGCTCATTGACATTCCTTCGTTTAGAGCATTGGTACTATCACTTAATAAAAGTGATACCCCCTTACTCCCGATTTCAGCCATTTTATGTAAGTTAGCCATTGGCCCAATAGGTGTAAAATCAAACTTAAAGTCTCCAGTTGTTACTATTGTCCCGTTTGGAGTATGAATGGCAATTCCGTGTGAATCTGGTATCGAGTGAGTTGTTCTAAAAAACTCTACTTCTATTGTTTTAAATTTAATTTTATCTTTTTCAGTATAAACAAACATATTTTTATATTGTATGTTTCTTTCAGCTAGTTTTTTTCTAATTAAGCCAATTGCTTGATTAGGAGTATAAATGGCTGGAATATTAACTGATTGTAATAAAAATGGTATTCCACCAATATGATCTTCATGACCATGAGTTATAAATAAGGCTTTGATTTTGCTCTCATTTTGTTTTAAAAAAGTAAAATCTGGAATCACGTAGTCAATTCCAATTAAATCGCCTTGTGGAAAAGTAACACCCGCATCAATAATTATAATTTCATTGTTATGCATTACACAATACATATTTTTTCCGACTTCACCTAATCCGCCTAAGGCGAATATTTTTGTGTCATCATTATTTAAAAATTTCATAATAACTCCTTTCTTTTTCAGTGTTTATAAAATTAATTATATAAGTATAACCTTTTTTTCCTGATTTGTCTAGTAATTTATGGAATTGTAGTGTAAAATATTTAATAGGTGATAATATATGGGACTGCTAGGTAACTTCAAAAAAATGTTTAATATAAAAGATGATAATGTTAAAAAAGATCTTAATAGTTATGATAAAGCATTAGAGAAAACAAGAGTAGATTTTACGTCACAACTAAATAAGTTATCCAATAAATATAAAAAAATTAATAGTGAATATTTTGAGGAATTAGAAGAAATTCTAATTGGTGCAGATATTGGTGTTGGCACTGTTGTTAACTTTATAGAACATTTAACAACTCGTGTAAAAAGAGAAAACATTACTAACGTTGAAGATCTAAATGAAATTATTGTTGATGAAATGTTTATAATATATGTTAATGATGAAATAATTGTTAACAAAATAAATTATAACGTTGAAGGGCCAACAGTTATTTTGATGGTTGGTGTTAACGGTGTTGGAAAAACAACGACTATTGGGAAACTCGCACATAAATTAATAAATGAAAACAAAAAGGTTTTACTAGTAGCTGGTGATACATTTAGAGCCGGTGCTGTAGAACAATTAATTGAGTGGGGAAAAAGAGTTAATACTAAAGTTGTTTACAAAGAAGATGCAGATCCAACAAGTGTTATTTACGAAGGATTGGAAATTGCTAAAAGCGAAAATTACGATGTTGTCTTAATTGATACAGCTGGAAGATTACAAAATAAAGTTAATTTAATGAATGAGTTAGAAAAGATGAACAGAACTATAGGAAAATTAATTCCTAATGCCCCACAAGAAACGTTATTGGTTCTTGATGCAACAACTGGTCAAAATGGAATTAATCAAGCTAAAGAGTTTAGTAATATTACTAATATAACAGGAATTGTTTTAACTAAGTTAGATGGAACTGCCAAAGGTGGAATTGTTTTAGCTATAAAAGATACTGTTGGAATACCGGTTAAATTTATTGGACTTGGTGAAGGTAAAGAAGATTTAAAAGTGTTTGATATTGAAAAATATATATATGGATTATTTAAGGATTTAATGGATTTTAAGAAGTAGGAGGATTTATGAAAAAAGAAAAACGTGAATTAACAAAAAAACAACACATTGGATTATTAAGCCAACTAATATTAACCTTTTTTATACTTGTTTTTTTATTTATGACAATAGGAGAACCAGTAATGATGGAAGTCGTTAATAAAATACTAGTATTGTTATTTTTAGTTATGGCTTATAACAATCATATATTATTAAAAAGAAAGGGTTTTACTGTTACTAACATAATTGTTGCGTTATTGTTATTAATTAGTATGCTATTTTCTTAAAATGGATGATCGTTTATACCTAAGTGATTTATATGATTATTATGGTGTTTTATTAACTGAAAAACAGCAATTATATTTTGAAGATTATTACTTTAATAATTTTAGTTTAGCTGAAATTAGTGATAATTACGGTGTTAGTCGTAACGCCATTCATAAGCAATTAAGAGATGTTGAATTAAAACTTAAATCATTTGAAGAAAAATTAAAACTTTATAATAAAGGTATAAAAATTAAGGTTTTAATTGAAAATATTGATGATAATATAAAAGGGCAAATAAAAGAATTAATATAAAAGATAGAAGGGTGATATGATGTTTGGTAGTATTGTATATATAAGTGATAATGTAGCACATGTCAAAATTGTTGATGGAACCCCTGTAGCAACAAATTTAATGAATCTACATGTTATGTTTGAAGACAATAATAAAAAAATATTGGGAGAAATTGAAGATATAAGCGCTGAAATTATTAAAATCAGATTTTTAGGAGAAATTGTTAATGGGCGTTTTATTGGTGGAGTAATTAGAAAACCAACTTTATCTGCTAAAATTAGAGTTATTGAAAAGGAAGAAATACCGTTAATTATTGGAGAACCAACAGCACAAAGCTTTCTATTAGGACATTCACCTTTATATGATGATTATCCTATAAGTGTCGATATTAACGACTTATTTAGTAATCATATGGCTATCTTTGGTAATAGTGGTAGTGGGAAATCATATGGAGTTGCTAGAATTGTTCAAAACATTTTTCAAAATAAAAACGTTGTTCCTTTTAAATCGAATTTTTTTATCTTTGATGCTTATGGAGAATATCATAATGCTTTTTCAATATTAAATCAAATCAACCCTAATTTTAATTTTAAAATATATACAACTAATACACATCAACCAAATGCCCTTTTATTACAAATACCATTGTGGTTACTTGGAGTAGATGAAATAGCCCTTTTATTATCGGCTGAAGAACACGGACAATTACCAATAATTGAAAGAATGTTAAAGTTAGTAAAAGTTTTTGCTGAAAAAAGTGAACAAGCAGAAGCGTATAAAAACCATCTAATTGCTAAAGCAATTATGACTATCTTATATACTAATCAGACTTCTTCAAGTAAAAGAAATGATATCTTTTCTATCTTCGCTAGTTGTAGTACGGAAAAGTTTAATTTAGAAGCTCCAGTTCAAGGAATCGGCTATACTAGGAAATTGCGTGAATGTTTTACTATCGATACTGCTGGTAATTTTACGGAGACTGTATTAGTAACTGATTATATTACTAAATTTATTAATGAAGATATTGAAAAATATTCTCCAAGTCAAACTAATCCTTATTCATTAAATGATTTAGAAAAGGCTTTGGAATTTACTTTGATTTCAGAAGGATTATTAAGAAATGAAAAATCATTTAATAATGCGGTTACTTTAAAAGTTAGACTACATTCAATTGCAATTAGTGATTATGCAAAGTTTTTCAAAGTTGATAATTATATGACGAAAGAAGCTTTTATCGCTAACTTAGTTTCAATGAATGGTAAGAAAGCTCAAATTGTAAACTTTAACTTAGAAGATGTTGAAGATTGGTTTGGTAAATTTGTTACAAAATTATTTACAAAGTTATTCTTTGATTTTACTAAAAACTTAAAAAACCGTGCTTCAATTCCAATGCATATCTTTTTGGAAGAAGCTCATAGATATGTTCAAAATGACCGAGACACTTATTTACTTGGTTATAATATATTTGAACGAGTTGCCAAAGAAGGTCGTAAATATGGAATGATCCTTAACCTGATTTCTCAAAGACCTGTTGAAATTTCTGAAACAGTTATTTCTCAATGTAGTAACTTCTTAATTTTCAAGATGAATCATCCAAGAGATTTAGAGTATATTAAGCAAATGCTTCCAAATATAAGTTCTGAAATTGTTGAGAAGCAAAAAACATTACAACCTGGTACTTGTGTTGCCTTTGGACGAGCGTTTAAAGTTCCTATGATCGTAAAAATGCAATTACCAAATCCAGAACCTCATAGTAGTAATGCAGATGTTGTAGATAAATGGACGGTGAAAAATATTGAACAATAAAGTTGTCATAATAGGATGCGGAAATGTTGGTATGAGTTATGCTTTCGCACTACTTAACCAAAGAACTAAAGTAACTGATATCGTTTTAATAGACATTGATACTGAGCGTGTTGTTGGTGAAGTCATGGATTTAAATCATGGTCTTTCGTTTGCACCAAATAAAGTTAATATTAAAGCAGGAACTTACGAAGACTGTATGGATGCAGCAATTGTTTGTATATGTGCAGGTGCTCCGCAAAAACAAGGTGAGACTAGATTAGATTTAATCCACAAAAATGAAAAAATTGTTAAAGATATTATTGATAATGTTTTAAAAACAAATTTTCATGGAATTTTCTTAATTGTCACAAATCCTGTGGATGTATTAACTTATGTCGCCCAAAATCATTCGAAGTTTCCAGTTGGAAAAGTTATTGGTACTGGTACAACTTTAGATACTGCGCGTTTGAGATTTTTAATAGGAGATACTTTAACTATTAATCCTAAAAATATTCATGCTTATGTAATTGGTGAACACGGTGATAGTGAATTTGTGCCATGGTCAAACGCCTTTATTGGTAGTACCTCAATTAAGGAATATTTAGATGAAGAAAAATTAGAATCATTAGAATTAGAAGTTAAGAATGCTGCTTATGAAGTTATAAAACGAAAGAAGGCAACATATTATGGAATTGGAATGTCACTTGTTAGAATAACAAATGCCATTTTGAATAATGAAAATACGATTTTAACGATCTCGTCATATAATAAAGAACATAATCTTTATATTGGAATGCCAAGCATTGTTAATCAAAAAGGAGTAGTTGGAATTTCTAAAATGAACTTAACTCAATCGGAGCTTGAAAAGTTTAATAATACAGTATCAGTTATTAAAAGAGAAATCGAAAAATTATAGATATATTGAAAAATATATCTTTTTTTATACCATTATTTCAAATAAAAAAGAAATAGTGTATAATGGTTTATAGGTGATAAAATGTTTGAAAATTTAGGAGATAGATTGCAAAATGCTATTCATAAAATAAAGGGTTATGGAAAAATAACTGAAGAAAATATTAATGAAGTTACTAGGGAAATTCGTTTAGCGCTCCTAGAAGCTGATGTTAATTATAAAGTTGTTAAAGAATTTATAATTAATGTTAAAGAAAAAGCTTTAGGAGAAGAGGTTCAACAAAGTTTAAAACCAAGTGAACTTTTCGTTAAAATTGTCAAAGAAGAATTAGTAGCTCTATTAGGTGGTGAGCAAGAAGGATTAGTCATAAATGGAAATCCAGCTGTTTTGATGTTAGTTGGTTTGCAAGGTAGTGGGAAAACAACAACAATTGGTAAAATTGCATCTTATTTAAGAAAAAAGCACAATCGAAAACCATTACTAGTAGCTTGTGATGTTTATCGTCCAGCAGCCATTGATCAATTAAAACAAATTGGTAAAGAATTAAGTATTCCGGTATATGAAGAAGGTAATGGAAATCCGGTTGAAATTGCATCAAGAGCGATTACTTATGCTAAAGAAAACAATTACAACTATGTTCTAATCGATACAGCAGGTCGATTACATATTGATGAAACATTAATGAATGAATTGAATAACATAAATGATACAGTTAAACCAAATGAAATTATTTTAGTAATTGATAGTATGACTGGTCAAGATGCCATTAATGTTATTGAAGGATTTAATAATCAATTACCCCTAACTGGAACAATCTTAACTAAATTAGATGGTGATACTAAAGGAGGGGCAGCTTTATCGATAAAACATTTAACAAAACTACCAATTAAATTTGTTGGTGTTAGCGAGAAAATGGATGGTCTTGAAGAATTTCATCCAGATCGTTTGGCTAGCAGAATACTTGGTATGGGTGACCTATTAAGTATGGTTGAAAAGGTTGAAGCTGTTATTGATAAAGATGAAGCGGAAAAGCTAGCTAAAAAAATGGGTAAAGGTAAATTCGATTTAGAAGATTTTTTAGTTCAATTAAATCAAATAAAAAAAATGGGGCCATTAGAAAATCTTATTAAAATGATACCAGGTGCCTCAAAAATGGGACTTAATAATATAAGTATTAATCCAAAAGACTTTTCTCATGTTGAAGCTATTATTTTATCAATGACTCCAAAGGAAAGAAGAAATCCAGATATCCTTAAAGCAAGTCGTAAAATAAGAATTGCTAAAGGTTCAGGAAGAACGGTTGAAGAAGTTAATCGTTTATTAAAACAATTTGAACAAATGAAAGTTATGATGAAGCAAATGCAAAGTGGTAACTTTAAAATGCCTTTTTAAGGCTAATTACATATTCAAAAAACCTCGATTATCATATTATAGCAATAGATAAGGGGGATTATTATATGTTATTTGATAG
>JAQWBL010000039.1 GCA_028706395.1 Bacilli bacterium
GTTCTGTGTTTACGCCACTTTTTTCAATTGTCTCGTTAGTCCTTATTTATCCCTTTTTTAATAACAATGATTTAAGATATATTAAGTATTGTGGTATAACTGGGTTGATTTATGATATTATTTTTACCAATACTTTATTTTTAAATATGATTGTTTTTATGATTATCGGATTATTAATTAAATTAATTAACTTTACCTTATCCAATAATTTTATAAATGTAATGATCATTACTTTTATAAGCATTGTCATGTATTTATTTATTACTTATTTGATATTAGTAATTATTGGTTATAAAAGTTTTAATATCGATTATTTAACAATGACTATTTTAAAAACTTTGTTATTAAATATTATATATAGTTTTATTATGTATATTATTGCTGATAAAATTAGTGAGAAGCATAAGATTCAAAAGATTGATTAATATAAAAGGTCTACTAAAAGACCTTTTTTCATATACTTTTATAGGTGATATAATGGATAGTGAAATAAATGAAATTAAAGAAAAAATAAGACAAAAAAGAATTAATGCCACTAATTTTGTTGAGTCAAAAAAGCTTGGACATCCTTTTTTTTATAAACAATTAACTAAATTTTTAGTGATGATAATAATTACTTTAATAACTTTGATTGGACTTAAATCAAATACTCAATTTCGTAATTTATTTTATAAACATGTTTACGATACTAACTTTTCGTTTGCCTCAGTAAATGAAATTTATCAAAAATATTTTGGAAGTCCCATTCCCTTTAAAGATTTATTTAAAGATGTCACAACACCAGTTTTTAATGAAAAATTAAAATATCAAGAAGCTCATAAATATCGTGATGGTGTGAAATTAGTTGTCGAATCTAATTATCTAGTCCCAGCCTTAAAAAAGGGGATTGTTATTTTTATTGGTGACAAAGATGATTATAAGAATACGGTTATCATTCAACAAAGTGATGGAATCGATGTTTGGTATTCAAATGTTACTAATATAAATGTTAAATTATATGATTATGTGACTGATGGTGGTCTGGTAGGTGAAACAATTGATAATAATTTATATTTAGTTTTTAAAAAAGATGGAACCAATCTTGATTATAAAAAATATATATAATAAGTTTGAATTTCATTATCTTTATTATGTTGTTGCACTTTTATCAGTATTTACTGGTCTCTTTAAAGACTTTGTAATTTTTTCAATACTTATTATTATTCATGAACTTGGACATCTTACAGCCGCTTTATATTACAAATGGAAGATAGATAAAGTTATTATTTTACCATTTGGCGGCTTAACTAAATTTAATGAGCATTTAAATAAACCAATAATTCAAGAGTTTATCATTTTGATTATGGGACCGCTTTATCAAAGTCTTTTTTATTTAATAGCTTCCGCAATTAAACCAAGCCATGTATTAATGAACTACCACTATGCCATATTAATTTTTAATATGTTACCTATAATACCCTTAGATGGCTCAAAATTAGTAAATATTTTGTGCAATAAATTTATTTCATTTAAATATAGTCATTTAGTAACAATTTATCTATCAATTGTTGTTTTTACTTTATTATTACTTTATAATATAACTAATTTTATTATTGTTTTAGTCCTGTTTTTTCTATTAATAAAGGTGATTACTGAATATAAAGAACATAAGTATATTTTTAATAAGTTTCTCTTTGAAAGATATTTATATAAAATAAAATTCAAGAAAACAAAAATTATAAAGCAAATTAATTTATCTAAAATGTACCGTGATTATCAACATCTTTTTAAAACTGATAATTATTTTCAAAAAGAGCAGGAAATACTTGCCAAAAGGTTTGACAAACAAAGTGATTTATGATAAAATTCTATATTGTGTAGAGCCTTACTCTACAACCGCGCGGAACAGGTTAAAACAGAAATGTACCTTAATGGCGAGTCTGAGAAATAAGGAGGTAAAAAATGAAAGCAGTTATTGAAACAGGTGGAAAGCAATATTATGTTGAAGAAGGAACTGTTCTATTTGTTGAAAAATTAGAGCAACCAGCTGGTGAAACAGTAGTTTTTGACAAAGTATTAATGATTAACGGTGTTGCTGGTAAACCATATTTATCAAATGTAACAGTAACAGGTGAAGTTGTAAAACACGGTAAACAAAAAAAGATTATTGTATATAAATACAATGCTAAGAAAAAATATCGTAGAAAACAAGGACATCGTCAACCATATACTAAAGTATTAATCAAATCTATTAAAGAAAAATAATATGATTAAAGTAACGGTTAAAAAAAACAATGACTTAATTGAAGAAATTTCAGTTAAGGGTCATGCTAATTTTGATGTTTATGGATCTGATATTGTTTGTGCATCAGTGTCAAGCATAGTTATAACAAGTGTTAATGCAATGTTAAAACTTGATGACACATGTTTAGATTATATTGAACAAGACGGATTAATAAATATTAAATTATTAAAACATGATTTGGTAACAGATACTTTGGTAAATAATATGATTGAATTATTAAAAGAACTAGAAACAAAATATCCTAAAAATGTCAAACTAAATTAAGGAGGTGCAATAATGGCAAAATTATTACAATTAAATATTCAACTGTTTGCCCAAAAGAAGGGTCAAGGTTCAACTAAAAACGGACGTGACTCAATTGCTAAAAGATTAGGTGCAAAAGCGGCTGATGGTGAATTTGTAACGGGTGGTTCAATTTTATACCGTCAACGTGGTACTAAAATATATCCTGGTAAAAATGTTGGGATCGGAAGTGACGACACTGTTTATGCCAAAATGGATGGGTATGTTAAATTTGAAAGACTAGGTAGAGATAAAAAACAAGTAAGTATTTATGCTGAAAGATAATCAATATTAAATCAAGAATAATTTCTTGTTTTTTTATTTGATAAGAATCTAATTATTTGATATAATATAATTAGTTAGTAAAAAATAAGAAGGGTGATTTGTGTGTTTAAAAATATATTGGCAGTAGTTGAAAAAACAAGGCCAGACAACGGAACTTTAGGGTTTTTGATTATTGCTTTAATTGTCATCATTATTCTTTTAATCGTAAGTGCTGCTATATATAATAAAAAGTAACAATAAGGTCAACTTCTGACTTTTTTTTAATTGTTATTTAGTGTATAATTAAGCAAGCGAGGTGATTTAATGTTTGTCGATGAAGTAATTGTAGAAGTAGAAGCTGGTGATGGCGGTAACGGATGTATGGCCTTTCGCCGAGAAAAGTACATTGATATGGGTGGACCATATGGTGGTAATGGGGGTCGTGGATCAAATATTATTTTTAAAGTTGATGAAGGTTTAAACACTTTAATTGATTTAAGATATCAACGACTTATTAAAGGTAAACGAGGTAGTAATGGTGAAGGGAAAGGTAAGCACGGGAAAATGGCTGAAGATGTCATTGTTAGAGTACCACTTGGAACGGTTATTACAGATATTGATACAGGGCTTATTATTGCTGATTTAACTCATAAAGATGATGAAGTAATCGTTGCAAATGGTGGCCGAGGAGGTCGCGGTAACATCGCCTTTGCAACTCGTGCCAATCCGGCACCAGAAATTGCTGAAAATGGGGAACCAGGTGAAGTTCGTAAGATTAAAGTTGAATTAAAAATGTTAGCTGATGTTGGATTAGTAGGAATGCCTAGTGTTGGAAAATCAACTTTGATTTCTAAAATATCAGCGGCTAAGCCCAAAATTGCGGCTTATCATTTCACTACTTTATCACCTAATTTAGGAGTTGTTAAAACAATTGATAACCGTTCTTTTGTTGTGGCTGATCTACCTGGATTAATTGAAGGCGCATCATTAGGTGAAGGATTAGGAGACCAATTTTTAAGGCATATTGAAAGAACTCGTGTAATCGCCCATATTATTGATATGAGTGGTGTTGAAGTTCGTGATCCATATGAAGATTATGTAATAATTAATAAAGAGTTGGAAAATTTTAATCCGAAAATATTAGAAAAACCACAAATAATTATTGCTAATAAAATGGATATTCCTTCGGCTGCTGTTAACCTTGAAAAATTTAAAGAAAAGGTGAAGTTACCAATTTATCCTATTTCAGCTATTAATAGTGATGGTTTAGATAAAGTATTAATTGAACTAGCTAATATGTTAGACAAAATTGAAAAGCAACCATTATATGAAGAAGAAAAATTTGAAAGTCATGTTATCTATAAGTTTAAAGAAGAACAACCATTTACGATTACTAATGAACCAGATGCATGGGTTATTAAAGGTGAAGAGGTTGAAAAACTTGTTAGAATGACTCGTTTTAGTAGCGAAGATGCGATATTGAGATTCGCACATAAACTTCGTAAACTAGGGGTTGATGATAAACTAAGAGAATTAGGTGCTGAAGAGGGTGACTTAATTCGAATTCTTGATTTTGAATTTGAATTTAAATATAACTAAAACAAGAGAAATTCTTGTTTTTTTATTAATTTGCATTTAAAAAATAACCTGCTATAATATAAAATCATGAAAGAGGGACTTATGTTAAAAAAAATTTATGATATAGATTACTGTATTCATATTAAGCCTATTAAACGAACAGATGAAGAAGCCTTATCCGTTGCAAAATCTGTCAGTTGTAGTGTATATGATGCTAGCGATTCTTTTAAGTGGCATTGTATTAATGGAAAATATTATCGCTTTAAATTTTTTGACCGTATATATCCTATTTTAAATGAACTAATTGGTCCAAAACTTGCTAAAGCAATGGATTTAAAAACAGCAAGTTATATTCCAGCAATCTTAGATTATGATGATTACTTTCAAATGTATGGTTTAATATCTGAAAATTTTAAAGACCCAACTAAACAATATGTTGATATGTTTGATATTGGTTTTAAGCATAAAAAAAAGCCGGATTATAAAAACATTGAGTTATTAAAAGGTTTTTGTTTAGAAGAAGATTATTATTCTTTAATCAACGATTTATTTAAAATGACTTGTATTGATTATTTAATGGAACAAGTTGATCGGGTTGCTAGTAATTTCTTATTTGAAAAAGATGGTAAACATTTATCACTGGCACCACTATTTGATTATGCTGAAGCGTTTGATTATGCCAAGCATGGATGTACTTTTAACAAAAGAGAGAATCATGATCTTAATTTTTCAGTTGCCAATTCTTTTATAGCCCCAAATTTTAATGAAAAAAAATTTGAAAAATTATTAAAAAAACACCCTAGTTTTGGTGCTTATTTAAAACGTATTTGTGAGATTGATATTATTTCTATTATTAATGAAATAGAAGCAGAGCATAATCTTAAAATATCAGAAGAACATAAAGACTACTACTATATCAGAACTCGTGAAAAACAAAAAGTATTATTTTAAAACTTATCATTTATTTTTAAACCATTAGAACTAAAAACTGGTAATTCATATGTATAGTAAACACCTTTTTTAGGTAATATTATTTTAAAAGGTTTAAAGTTAGAATAAATATATTTAATGTTATGATTAATATCTGTCATAACCACATCAATTGGTTGAAACATAAAGAAAGTATGAATTGAATTGCACTTGGGAAAACAAAGACCAAAGTCAATTGGTTCTTTTTTAAACATCAGGCCAATTAGGCGTTTTCTAAAAGTTGTACAATTAATTATTTTCATACTATCACCGTAAATAATATAACATATTAAAAATAATTTGACAATTACTATAAAAAAAGATAAAATGTAAACATATATATTGGAGGTACTTATGGCGAAAATGAATAATAAGGGACAAGCATTGGTAGAATATTTATTAATTATTGCTGTTATCAGCGTTATTGTTATTAGTGTAGTTAAACTTTTAGGTGGATATTTACAAGACTCCGTAACTAAAACTTCATGTTCTTTAGTAAATAAAGTTTATGTTGAAGGACAAAAACCAGGGGAAGGACAATGTGTCGAACAATAAGAATACAAAGTATTCTTTTTTTGTGCACTATTATCTTTTTTTATGTTTAAAATTCATTGTTTATTTAAGTAAAGTTTGATATAATTCTATTAGGATAGGGATGTGATCAAATGAATAATAAAGGTCAAGCATTAGTTGAATTTGTTATGATTCTTCCTATTTTTTTGTTTATTGCACTAGGAATGATTGATTTTGGTAACATTTTATATCAAAAATATCAATTAGAGAACCACTTAGATAATGTGGTTGATTTATATAAAGAAAACAAAAATGTTGATATTAATGCTTATGTTTTAAAACATAAACTTGAATTTACCAATCGTCTTGATGGTGAGTTTAATCATCTGGTTATATCAAAAAAAATAAATATTACAACTCCTGGGTTAAATTTAATATTAAAAAATCCTTATCAGGTGAAAGTAGAACGATATATTTATGAATAATAAAGGTCAAACGTTAGTCGTATTTATTTTATTATTACCATTAATGGTAATGTTACTATCATTTGTTATTAATCAAGGGTATGTTTATGTTGCCAAACGGGAGTTAGAATCTAATATAAAAGAATCTATTAATATGCGTTTTAAGCTTGATGAGTCTTTAGATATTGAAAGTAAAATTAGAAATTATTTTATTAAAAATATTGAAGATATCAAATCTTTAGATATAAAAATAAGCCCTAATTATATTAAGGTGACGGTAATGATTATCGTAAAACCTCCGTTACCAATGATTATTGATAAAAATGAATTAGAAATTGAAAGTAGTTACGAAGGACTTCTTCGTGATGATGAAATAATAATAAGTAAAGAATAGAGGGATATAATGGCAGTTCATAAGGCGAAAACAATTACCGTAACTTCG
>JAQWBL010000008.1 GCA_028706395.1 Bacilli bacterium
TGTTGGCAAACTCAATTAACTCACACTGATTACTATATCTAACAAAATATCTAAATTGCATATTCATGGGAAATGGAAATTTATCAATTGAAATTTTGTTATTATCTATTGACCAATTTATTTTGGTCTTGTTTGACTTAATAAAATCAAAATCATACATAAAAAACAAAGGAAGATAATTGGGGTTTTTTGACCCATAGCCAACTGGTGCTAGTAAGTTTATAGGTATAGTTTTTTTTGTAGAAACTTCTTTTATTTGAAATTCAATACTTCTTTGTTCTAAATCTTTAAATGAAAAGGAAATCATTTCGCAGTTATTTTGTTTCTCAAAAAGCACATTGGAAAATGGTGTTTGAATATGTTTATTAAGACCATTTTCAGCAACATTAAACTTTTCATCTTCTTGGAATTGCAATGACATATCATCATAGACATCAACATAATTATCATTTCTATATGCAATAACTCTATAACCTGTTCCTAAATTTGTGTTATCAATATACTGCAGTTCTAATCCTCTGTAAATTTTATCTGGATTTTTTTCAAACGGAATAAGCACTAAACTTTTGATGGGACTATAATTTACTTTAAAAGGAATTATTGTTTTCATTTATTCATCTCACAATTCTAATTATAAAATAATATATTAAATTTATCGATCATGGTTTTTAAAATAATTATCTATATTCTTTTTAGTTTGATTATCAATCTTTTCTTTTTCAGGTTTCATTATTATAAATTCTATAATGTTAGTAATAACAACCATAAAGATAATTGAATTATTGTATCCAGAAAAATAAAAAAATAATATATTAGTAATACTAGAAATAATTAAAAAAGGAATAAAAACATCTTGTTTAGTAAGTTCATTGGTCTTACTTATTGGTCTAAATACGCCCCATAGAAGCGCTAAATAGTTAATAACAGGTATTATTAGTATACTGTAACTATAAATGCTTACAGTGCCGATTTTGCTCATCGTATGAGGTAACCACATGAAGATCATATATTTTCCAACATATTTTAAACTTTTAAAAACATTTTTCATTTTCTCACCTTTTTAAATCTTTTGAAAAAATAACCCAAGTAATATAAATTTACAAGGGTTATTATTAAATTCTTATGGAGCGGATGATGAGAATCGAACTCACGTAGTCAGCTTGGAAGGCTGAGGTTCTACCATTAAACTACATCCGCAATTAAGTAGGCATCTATAATTATAGAGATTGTTTGAAAAAAAGTCAATGGTTTTATTTGAATTTTTTAAAAGATAATATTAAATTATATTTTTATACTAATTATATAAATGATTATTAATTAAATAATATGATACAATAATATCAATTGGGATTATTAAACCTTTTAAAATGAGTTGAATAAATTTTTATTAAAATAATTTAGAAGGTTCTTAACATTTATCTAAATGAAAGAAGAGGATATGATGATAGAAAGAGAACGTATTAAATATTTAAACGATAAAAAAACTAAAGATAATTCATTTGTCGTATATTGGATGCAAAACAGCCAAAGAACTAAATATAATCACGCTTTAGAATACTCAATTTCAAGGGCTAATGATTTAAACAAACCCTTGCTAGTATATTTTGGTATTACAGATCAATATCCAGAGGCTAATCTCCGTCATTATCAGTTTATGATTGAAGGTTTGAAAGAAGTTAAAGAGCAATTACTTAAAAGAAACATTAAAATGATAATAAGACATATATCTCCAGAACTTGGTGCTATTGAAATCGCCCAACAAGCAGTTTTAATGGTTGTTGACTGTGGTTATTTAAAAATAGAAAGAGAATGGCGACAAAAGGTTGCTCAAAACATTAATATACCGTTAGTTCAAGTTGAAGCAAATGTTGTAGTTCCAATCGAAGAGGTTTCTTTAAAAGAAGAATACTCAGCAAGGACTATTAGAAGCAAGATTAAAAATTTAATTCCTTTTTATACGAAACCTTTTTATGAAGAAGAATTAGAAAATTCATCGTTACAAATAAAAACAGAATTCAAGGAGTTTGATTTAAATGATTTATCCCAGTTGGTAATAGATCGGACGATAACTCCTAGTAAAAGGATTTTAGGTGGCACTTCTTCGGCTGAAAGGAAGCTTGATTTATTTATTAAAAGTAAACTTGGTAAATATGCCGAACTTAAAAATGATCCTAGTTTAGATTATCAGTCTCAATTAAGTCCTTATCTTCATTTTGGACAAATTTCTCCAGTATATATATTTCATAAAGTGAGTAATTTAAATAGTGAAATATTTTTAGAAGAATTAATTATTAGACGCGAATTAGCAATTAATTTTGTCTATTATAATAATGATTATGATAATTATCAATCGATTCCTGAATGGGCCAAAAAAACTCTTGATAATCATGTTAATGATCCAAGACCCCATCTTTATAATTTATCTCAATTAGAAAATTATCAAACACATGATGTTTATTGGAATGCAGCCCAAAAGGAAATGGTTATTACTGGGAAAATGCATGGCTATATGAGAATGTATTGGGGTAAGAAAATCATTGAGTGGACAGATAATCCTGGTACAGCTTATCAATTCATGATTTATTTAAATAATAAATATAGTTTAGATGGTCGCGACCCTAATGGTTATGCTGGTATTGCCTGGTGTTTTGGGAAACATGATCGCCCATGGCGAGAAAGAGAAATATTTGGTTATGTTCGTTATATGAACTATAAAGGACTACAAAGAAAATTTAATATCGATTTATATGTAGATAAAATCAATAATCTTTCTGATAATGATTCATAATAAAAATAATCTTTACCTTTTTAAATACTTAATGGTTTTTGATTTAATATAATATTCTAAACCCTTTTATTAAACATATAATATAATGTAGAAAAGGGAGGAATAATACACATGGAAACACTTAAAGTTTCATCTAAATCAAATCCAAATGCAGTTGCTGGAGCATTAGCCAATGTATTTAGAGAAAAAGGAACCGTTGAAATACAAGCAATTGGTGCGGGGGCTCTTAATCAAGCTATTAAAGCGATTGCTATTGCTAGAGGCTTTGTTGCACCAAGTGGTAAAAATTTAGTATGTATTCCAGCGTTTACAGATGTTGTTATTGATGGTGAGGAACGTACAGCCATCAAATTAATTGTAGAAGCAAAATAATACCCGAAAGGGTATTTTTATTTATAATATTTGGTAGATATGTTATAATAAAAATATAATGTAGGAGGGATTTATGAAAAAAATATTTGCTTTAATGATACTAATCTCCGTCTTTACTGTAACGGGGTGTAGTTTATTTGGATCTAAGACTTTAAAATATCAAGAAACAATGGAAGAATATGGTAGAGATTATTATGAAAAGTATCAAAAAGGTATTTCTACTTTAAATTCTTTTGAAGTTACAATTGAACTTTTAAAGAATGCTAATGCGCAAGGTTCAAATTACGATTTAACAAAATTGGATAAATGTAGTGATAGTAGTAAGATAACATTTACAATAAATGAAGATACTAAAGAAATCAATACCGTTAATTTTGAAATGAATTGTCAAACTAAGTAAAAACTTAGTTTTTTTATTGAGGTAGAATGTTATTAACCAGTTTTAACTAAACCCTCTGCAGAATCTATTGATATGTATTTAATGTAAATAAATTATATGAAATGACTGATTTGATTTTCTTTATTTAGTTCGCTATATTGGTTTTGGAAAGGAGGAATTAGATGCTTAATCAAACAGTTATTGTAGGTAGATTAGTAAGAGAACCAGAACTTAGAGAAACGGAAAATGGTACTAAAGTAACAAATATTACTTTGGCTGTACCTCGTAGTTATAAAAATGTGGATGGTGAATATGAAACAGATTTCATATCATGCGTGTTATGGAAAGGTATTGCTGAAAACACAGTTGAGTATGTTAAAAAGGGAGATTTATTGGGTGTGAAAGGTAGATTACAAACGAGAAGTTTTCAAATTGATGATAGTTCTAAAAAAAATGTAACTGAGGTTATTGCCGAGAAGGTAACATTTTTATCTAGTAAAGACAGAGCTTAACTCTGTCTTTTATTGTTTAAAAAAAGACAAACAAATAGTTTATCTTTTTTCTACATTTCTTTTTTCATGTTCTTCATAAAACAAATCATCGGGTTTGAGATTAAAAATATTAGCTATTTTTACAGCCATATCGTATGATAATCTTCGTTTGTTATTTTCTAGTTGCCAATAATATGTTTTACTAATATTTAAGATATTAGCCATTTCCCGAAAAGTAAGATTTTTCTTTTCTCTTTGCTCTTGTAACTTATTCATATTATCACCACCATCCCCATTATAGGTTAACCACAAGTTAATTTCAAGTGTTATAGTTACTTTCTAGTTAACTTTATTGTAATGTTGTCAATAATTGTTATAATAGTATTAACAAATAGATAACAGGTGAGTAGAATGATTATTGGAGAAAGAATAAGGAAAGCGCGTCAAAACAAAGGTTTATCACAAGAAGAATTTGGTAAATTAATTGGTGTTTCTAAAGTTTCTGTAAGTGGTTATGAAGCGGGAATAAGAATACCTTCTTTAAAAACCTTGATTCAAATTGTGGATTTTTTAGAAGTAAATTTTGATTATGTTTTAGGAAGAGAAATAACGACTGTATCTGATAGTGATATTGAATACCAAGTTAAACTTGCTAAAGATGATATAAATATTATAAAAGAATTAAGAAAACATCCTGTTTTATATAATAAAATAATTAGTGCACCACAACGAACAATTGAGTTAATTAGCAGAAGAATGACAAATTAAGATTTATCTTAATTTTTTTTAATAATGTGCTATAATTAAGATAGGTGATAGAATGAACATAATAGATATCATTACTAAAAAGAAAAATAGTTTAGAACTAAGCCAAGAAGAATTAGAATTTGCGATTAATGGATTTGTTGATGGTGTTGTTAAAGATTATCAAATGAGTTCTTTATTAATGGCTATTACAATTAATGGTATGAGTGATGAGGAAACTATTAATCTTACTAATATAATGCTTAATAGCGGTGAGATTATTGATTTATCAATGATTAATAATGTGGTTGTTGATAAACATTCTACTGGTGGGGTTGGTGATAAGACAACCCTTGTTTTAGCGCCCCTTGTTGCATCATGCGGAGTAGCGATTGCTAAGATGAGTGGTCGAGGACTTGGACATACAGGTGGAACGATTGATAAATTAGAAGCCATTAAAAATTTCCAAGTAAATATTGATAACGATGCTTTTATAAAACAAGTAAATGAGATCAATTTAGCTGTTGTTAGTCAAAAGGGCAATTTAGTGCCTGCAGACAAATTAGTTTATGCTTTACGCGACGTGACTGGTACGACTTCATCAATTCCTTTAATTGCTTCGAGTATCATGAGTAAAAAATTAGCTAGTGGTGCTGATAAAATTGTTCTTGATGTAAAAGTTGGTAATGGGGCATTGCTTGATAATATTGAGGATGCTAAAAAGCTGGCGACTTTGATGGTTAAGATTGGTAAACAAAATAACAAAGAAACCATCTGTGTCTTAACTAATATGGATGAGCCACTTGGAAGAGCAATTGGTAATGGGCTTGAAGTAATTGAGAGTATTAAATTTTTGAAAGGTGAAGCACCAGAAGATTTATATACGTTAACAACATCTCTAGCAGCCATAATGGTAAGTATTGGAAAAAACCAAGATATAAAAACATCGTTAAGGGAAGTTGTTGAAAACCTTGAAAATGGCAAAGCTTATCAAAAGTTTTTAGATATGGTTAAATATCAAGGTGGTGACATTAATGAGATTGCTGTTTCTTCAAAGGTTCATTCAATAAGAAGCAGTAAAACAGGATTTATTAATAAAATTGATTCTCTAAAAATTGGTAACTTAGTTAAGCAATTGGGTGGAGGACGAGTTAATAAAGATGATGTTATTGATTTGGGAGTTGGTTTTGTTTTAAATAAAAAAGTTGGGGATTATGTTGTTGAAAATGAAGAATTAATAAAAGTGTATTATGGTAAGGGTGATATTACTGTAAATGATATTTTGAATTGTTTTGAGATTGATGTTGTAGCAGTTGATAAACCACCACTTATATATGAGATTATAAGATGAACATCTTTGTTTTAGTATCCCTAAGTTCAGTAATTATAGATATTTTTAAAGCCTTTGTCCCAATCATTATATTATTACTTATTGGTACTGTTATAACTATTATTTGTAGATATATTAAATATGGTCCCTCAATTTTTCCGAGATTAAAAAGCCATAGCATTTATAATTATCGCCAACAGATAATTGCTAATAATATTAACAAGATAGAAGGTATTAGAAAAATTATTCCATTAACCGATTTTAATTCAGATTTATTAATCATTGATAAGCATGGTATTTATTTGATTATTTATTATGATCATGCAGGAACTTTAAAAGGGTCAATGGTTGATGAGAAATTAAATCTAAAGAAAGCGGATAAGGTATATACTTTGATTGATAATCCTTACATTCAATTGTTTCAAGACGAAAAAAGAATAAAAGAAATAATTGGTGATGAGGAAATTAAAAAAATAATTGTTTTTGATAATAACTGTAATGTTCAAGTCGATGATGTCAGTGGAGTTGAATCTGTTTTCTTTCGCAACTTTTATCATATAATAAGAAGAGAGCTTAAAAAAAATTATAATAAGCAGATTGATGTTGATAATTATTACCATAAAATCATCAAATATATTGAACAAAGTAAAGAAGACATTGCTAAAAACGAATAAATGGCTTATAATATAAAAGGAGAGTGATAAATATGTTATACCCATCAATTGACAAATTACTTAATCAAATCGGGTCGAAATATTTATTAGTTAATGTTGTCTCAAGAAGAGCTAGAGAAATGCGAGAAACTGGGCATTATCAAATGTTGGATAAAGAATACAAATCCGAAAAAAATATTGGTAAAGCTTTAGAAGAAACGGCCAACAACCTAATAAAAGTAATTAACAAATCCGAAGAATAAGCGGGGAACACTTTATAAATAGTGTTTTTTTTATTGCGAAACAAACAAATGTTTGCTATAATGTTGTTAGGTGATAATATGCGTATTGAAAAGATCAAAAAATTAAATAGTGGGAAATATAAAATTATTATTGAAGGTGATGAAGACTTAATTACTTATGATGATGTTATATTAAAAAACAAATTACTTACAACTAATAAATTAGATAAAGATTTACTATTAAAACTAAATGTTGATACGGAATATTATAATACTTATAGTAAGGTAATTAATTATATTCAAACAAGACTTAGAAGTGAGAAAGAAATAGATGTTTATTTAGAAAAATTTCAAATAAGTAATGCTGAAAAGACTAAAATCAAGGATGATTTAAAAACCGGTGGGTATATAAATGACACCAATTTTGCTAAGGCTTATATCGGGGATAAAATGAATTTAAGTAGTGAAGGTCCCAATAAGATTAGAAAGGGATTAAAAAATCATGATATTGATGATCCAACAATTGAATTATTAATTAGTGAGATTGATGAAAGTGATGTTTATGATAAGTTATATCGATTGATTCATAAAAAAATAGCTAGTAATCATAAATATTCTAAATATCAATTAAGAGAAAAAATAATAAATAATTTTATGGGACTTGGATATGATATTAGTCTTATAAATCAAATATTTGAAGAATTATATATTGAAGATAGTGATATTTTAAATAAAGAATATAATAAAATATATAATAATTTAAGAAAAAAATATCAGGGTGATGAACTATATTTTAAGATAAGACAAAAATTATATCAAAAGGGATATAAGAATGATGAAATCGCTGAAGTTATTAATAATAATATTGCATGAAAAAACATATGAAATTAATCATATGCTTTTTTATTATTTAGTATCTAAAGCTTTAACATTTAATTCGTATATACCTTTGATTTCTTTATCAAAAATATCTAAGTTGTATTTTTTTCTAACTTCAACCCATGCTATTTGACCAGCATCTTGTGATTCGTTAATTTTATTTTGAACTAATTTATCAATGATATTATCTTTAGCATCTTTTAGTTCTGGTTTAGCTTTTTGTTCAACTTTCAAAATAATATGATAACCAAATTGTGTTTCAACCGGTGTCTTAGTATATTTTCCTTTTTCTAGTTTAGTAGAAGCTTCATAAAACTCTTTAACATGCTCATCTTTATTAACGTCTTTAATTAATCCACCATTGTCTTTACTTCCTGTATCATCAGAATGTTCTTTTACTAAATCTTCAAACTTTTTACCAGCATCTAATTGTTTGATTAAATCATTAGCTTTATTTAAAGCTTCTTTTTTAGCTGCTTCTTGTTCTTTTTCATCAGTCTTTTCTTCAGGTATAATTAATATATGACGAACATCCATTTCACCATAAACATCTTCATTGTAATATTTTTCTATTTCTTCTTCAGTTAATAAATTTTCATAATAGTTTTCAACGATTTTAGTTTTCTTATATTCTAATATTAGATCTTCTAAAAATTCTGCTTCACTAAGATATCCTGAACTTCTTAATGCTTCTTCAAAATCTTGTCCTTGAGATTGGAAATTGAATTTAATGCTTTCTAATTGTGATTTAGCACTTTCAGTAGCATCTTCATCAGTTGCCACTTCTTTATTAGCGATAAAATCATCAATTGTATTAATCAATGCAGCAGTTCCATATTGCTTTTTAAGTTTATCATAAACCTCTTCAGCGGTAATTTCCTTTCCATCTATTTTAGCTACTAAATCTTGACCATTAGATAGTTTTGGAACGGTATTACAACCTGTTAACACAAGCATACTAGCAATAAGTACCAATCCCATTACTTTCTTTTTCATATCATTAACTCCTTTCATACACAATTATAATGATAACAAAAAAAAGGAAAAAAAACAATAATTTAGGGAAAGTAATCACATAAATGTAAAATTCCCATAAAATAATGTGAAAAGAGAAAAAGGAGGCATGATTATATGTGTAATACTGGTATATCTGGTGCTGCTATCGTTTTAGTATTATTTATTCTGCTAATTATCATACTTGGGGCGTATATATAAAAAATATGATTGGAGGTGCTTTTAATGCCTTGTCAAGAAAATTGTCAACCTGTACCACGTCATAATTGTAGTTATATAGTTATTATTGTATTATATATTTTACTTGCAATTATCCTAGGTTCAGTTATGTGTTACTAATAAAGAGAGGGAAAAAACCTCTTTTTATTTTTTTATTGAAAAAAAGCACTAAAAGACTTTACAAAAGTACATTTAAGGGGTAAAATAGTGGTGTACAGTGGTAGTAAGTGGTTAAAAGTGGGTGATTTTATGTTTATGGGAGAGTATCATCATAGTATTGATGACAAGGGAAGATTAATAATTCCTTCTAAAGTTCGTTATGAATTAGGGGAGAAATTCATTATTACCCGAGGTCTTGATAATTGTTTGTTTATATATCCTATGAATGAATGGAATAACATTATAACCAAATATCGTGAATTACCTAATACGAAAGATGCCAGAAACTTTATGCGATTTTTCTTATCAGGAGCCACTGAGTGCGAGTTTGACAAACAAGGTCGAATTAAAATACCTGTTCCACTTATCGCATCTGCCCATTTAGAAAAGGATTGTGTCATTATTGGGGTTAATGATCGCTTGGAAATTTGGAGCAAGAATAATTGGGAAGATTTTATTACTAACAATGAAGATACTTTGTCAGACATAGCCGATAATTTGTTTGCTAGTAATTTAAATATTTAAGGTGATAATATGCATATTAGTGTTCTATTGGAAGAGAGTTTAAAATATTTAAATTTAAAAGATGATAGCATCGTGGTCGATATGACTCTGGGATACGGAGGTCATAGTAGTGAAATACTAAAAAGAATAATAAGGGGTTATCTATTCGCCTTTGACCAAGATGCTGATGCTATTAAAGCTAGTACTGAAAAATTAACAAAGATTTCTAAAAATTTCGAAATAATTAATAGTAACTTTGTGAATTTAAAAAACGAATTAGAAAAAAGGAATGTTAAAAAAGTAAATGCTATTTTGTTTGATTTAGGAGTATCTAGTCCACAATTAGATACAACTGATCGTGGATTTAGTTTTCATAATGATGCTGTATTAGATATGAGAATGGATCAAACAAGTAAACTTTCAGCTTATGAAGTTGTTCATAATTATACATACGATGAGTTGGTTAATATTTTTTATAAATATGGTGAAGAAAAGTATGCACCTTCAATTGCTAAAAATATAATTAAAAATAGAACAGAAAAAGCTATTGTTACAACTAATGAATTGGTTGAAATTATTAAATCAAGTGTTCCTGAAAAATATAAAAGGGACAAGCATCCTGCTAGAAAAGTGTTTCAAGCAATTAGAATTGAAGTAAATAATGAGTTAGAAGTATTTGAAAAAGCATTAAGAGATTCATTAGATTTAATTGATGTTGGTGGAAGAGTATGTGTGATAACTTTTCACTCACTAGAAGATAAAATTTGTAAAAGTATATTTAAAGAGTATTCAGATGTTGATAAGAATCTTGCAAAATTACCAATTATTCCAGAAGTTTATAAGCCTAAATATAAAATTATTGGTCAAATGAATGCAACTTTAGAAGAAATTAAAATAAATAATCGTGCAAGAAGTGCGAAATTAAGAGTCATTGAAAGAATAAAAGAGTAAGAAGGGAATAGGGATAATATGGAAGCAAAAAAACAATGTAAAATATCATTAACAAAAGGAGAAAAGGTTTTATATATGGTTGCTATTATGTGTTTAATAGGAACGACTGTTTTCAAAATATTCTTAGGAGCCAAAGTTGGACATTTAAATATAAGTGTTGAAAAACTAAAATACGAAATAGGTGTTCAAGAAAAAAAGGTTGAATGCTTATCAATGAAAATTAACGAATTAACATCTTTTGATAAAGTTAAAGATGTTGTTAAAACAATGGGTTTAGCGTATCATAATGATAACATTATTGATGTAGATTAGTTAGTACGAGGTGAATCATGAATAAAGGAAATATGATAAATAAAAAGTGGGGTGTACCTAGGAAAATATTTATAATATTTCTTTTTTCTATTGGAATTTTATATGTTCAATTATTTATATTATCTGTTTTCCCTGTAATTGATGGAATAAACATAGATGAATTTGCTAAAATGCGTAATACTGAAGATCGAAAATTATATGCTAAAAGGGGTAACATATACGATAGTGAAGGTAATGTTTTAGCCCTAAATGTGTCTTCTTATACAGTTATTGCTTATTTAGATGATAGTAGAACGACTGATCCTGACAGACCTTATCATGTTGTTGATAAAGAAAAAACAGCTAATGCTCTTGCCCCGATTATTGATATGGATGCCAGTTATCTTTTAGGGCTACTTGAAAAAGATTTATATCAAGTGGAGTTAGGACCTGGTGGTCGTGATATATCAGAACTTAAGAAAGATGAAATTGTTAATTTGAATTTACCGGGAATTGATTTTGTTGAAAATTATAAAAGATTTTATCCAAATGGAGATTTCGCGTCATATGTTTTAGGATATGCTAAGACTTATGAAGAAATTGTTGAAACCGAAGAGGGTACCATAATTAATCATAATATTGTTGGGGAATTAGGAATTGAGGCCAAATACGATGATTTACTTAAGGGTGAAGATGGTCGTTTGATATTCCAAAAGGATCAACATGGATATAAGATACCTGACACTAAAGAAATTCGCGTTGATGCTACTAATGGTGATGATATCTATTTAACAATTGATTCTAGTATTCAAAGATTTATTGAAGCCGAAGTAAAAGAGGTATATGAGACTCAGAAGCCAGAATGGTTTCAATTAACGGCTATGGATGCCAAAACAGGAAAAATATTAGGAACTTCTTCCTCACCATCATTTAATCCTAATATTAGAGATATGGTTAATTATGAAAATCCTTTAACTTCATATGTTTTTGAACCAGGATCAACTATGAAAACCTTTACTTATATGTGTGCTATTGAAAAAGGTACTTATAAGGGTGATGATACTTATGAATCTGGTAAAATAAAAATCGGAAATAATATAGTTAGTGATTGGAATGGTTACGGTTGGGGAAAGGTAACCTTTGATAAAGGTTATGAGTATTCTAGTAATGTAGCGATCGCTAAATTATTCGATAACGTTCTTACTAAAAATGATTTACTAAATTGTTTTAAAAAATATGGATTTGGAGAAACGACAAACATTGAGTTGCCCCGTGAATTAGAGGGAACTTTAAATTTTAATTATCCAATAGAAGTCGTTGCGGCTGGTTTTGGACAAGGAATAACTACCACGGCACTTCAAAACTTACAAGCTTTAACAATTATTGCCAATGATGGTACTATGCTAAAACCTCATATTGTTGATAAAATAATTGATCCTAACACTAAAGAAGTAATTTATGAATCAAATGTTGATAAGGTAGAGAATGTTGTTTCTAAAAAAACCGTTGATAAAATAAAAGAATTGATGTTTAATGTTGTTCATGAACAAGATTTAGGAACAACTGGTAGAGCTTATAAAATTGAAGGATTTGATGTTTTAGGTAAAACTGGAACGGCTCAAATATATGAAGATGGAAGATACTTAAGTGGTTATAATGATTATATTTATTCATTTACTGGAATATATCCTAAAGATGATCCAGAAATCATTATATATGCTTCGATAAAACAACCGGAAACTGGTCGTGGTTCAGGTTTGTCAAAAGCATCAACTTCATTAATGAAAAATATTGCTAAATATCGCAATATGTTTAGTGATAAAAAGGAAGAACAAAAGATAGTTGAAAATATAATGCCATCATTTATTAGTCAAAACGTTATTGATGTTACTAAAACTTTAGAAGATATGAAAATAAAACCTATTGTTTTAGGCAAGGGTGAACATGTTATTAATCAATATCCTTTAAAAGGCGATCCAATATTAACTTATGATAAAGTATTTTTGAAAACAAATGATGATATCCTTTTAATGCCAGATGTTACTAATTGGTCACGAAATGAGATTATTAATCTTTGTAATATACTTAATATAAGATATGAATTTGATGGATATGGTTATGTTAGTGAGCAAAGCATTAAGAAGGGCACGATTATTAAAAAGAATGATGTTTTAAAGATAAAATTAAAGCAAAAATATGATTTAAATCCAAAAGAAAAAGAACTTGATAAAGAAGTTGAAAAAGAAATAAATTAGATCAATATTAAAAATATTGGTCTTTTTTATGCTTTAAAACTTGTCTATTAGTTAGTTTGTTAACATATATATTAATAGGTGATTCAATGTTTTTCAAAAATATACATAGTCGTATTAAAATATTATTATTTATTATTATATTATTAATGATTTTAATTATTGCAAAAGTATTTTATATTCAAGTAATTGATTATGAAAGACTTAATAAATATGCATCGGGACTTTGGAGTCGTAATTTACCAATTGAAGCTAATAGAGGACTTATATTTGATCGCAATGGTAACGTTTTAGCTGATAATTTAACCACTACTTCACTCGTTTTAATACCTAATCAAATAGCCGATAAAAACATAACCGCTCAAAAATTAAGTTCGATATTAGGGGTTAGTTTTGATGATATGAAAAAGCATGTTTATAAAAAGACATCTATTGAAAGAGTACATCCAGAAGGAAGACGCTTAACTTATGAAATTGCCGACAGAATTTTATCACTAAACCTGCCTGGTGTTTATCTAGTTAAGGAGGCTAAAAGAAACTATCCCTACGATACTTTTATGTCACATACTCTAGGCTTTGTGGGAATTGATAATCAAGGGCTTAGTGGTCTTGAACTAATGTATGATAAGTATTTGACAGGAAGTTATGGGGCGATTAAATATTTTAGTGATGCCAAAGGACAAAGGTTAGAACTATCAGAAATATATGAAAAACCCCAAGATGGAATCAATATGACTTTAACTATTAATTATGATATTCAATCAGCTTTGGAGAGGGAATTAAATAATGCTGTATCAAAATATAATCCTGATCAAGCTTTAGGAATTGTTATGGATCCTAATACTGGTGAAATATTGGCTCTTTCATCAAGGCCTAATTTCTCACCAAGTAATTATCAAAATTATACGGTTGAAGAAATAAATAGAAATCTACCCATATGGGCGACTTATGAACCGGGATCAACATTTAAAATAATTACTTTAGCCTCAGTTCTTGAAGAAAAATTAATTGATTTAGAAAAAGATACTTTTCATGATTCAGGAAGTATAAAGGTTGAAAATGCACGACTAAGATGTTGGAAGCATGGAGGCCATGGAAGTCAAACATATTTACAAGTGGTTGAAAATTCTTGTAACCCGGGATTTGTATCACTTGGACTGAAAATTGGCAAAGAGAAATTATTTAGTTATATTAATAATTTTGGTTTTGGAAAAAAGACAGGTGTTGATTTAAACGGTGAAGGATCAGGAATTCTTTTTAATCTTGATAATGTTGGTCCTGTTGAGTTAGCAACAACGGCTTTTGGTCAAGGAGTATCAGTTACTCCAATTCAACAAATAACGGCTGTAAGTGCCTCTATTAATGGAGGGTATTTATATAAACCATATATTGTTAAAAGTTTAAATGAACCAGTTACTAATAGTGTTATTAAGTTAAATGAAAGTCAAGTTGTTCGTAAAGTAATAAGTGAAGATACCAGTGCGAAAGTGAGATATGCCTTAGAAAGTGTTGTTTCAAATGGAACTGGTAGACCTGCTTATATTGAAAATTACCGAGTAGGTGGTAAAACTGGAACGGCTCAAAAAGTTAAAGATGGTCGTTATATGGTTGGTAATTATATAGTTTCTTTTATCGGTTTTTTACCTGCTGATGACCCCAAAGTTGTTGTTTACATTGCTATTGATAACGCTAAAGGGGTAACGCAATATGGGGGGACTATTGCTGGTCCAATTGCTCGTAATGTATTATTAGAAACGATTGATGCCCTTGATATTGAAAAACGTACTGGTGGGATGACTAAAAAATATAATTATTTAGATAAGGTTTATGCAACGGTTCCAGAAGTAAGAGGAATGAAAGTAAAAGAAGCAATGTCACTTCTTAAAAGTTTTAAAGTCGAGTTTAGTGGAACTGGTTCAGATATTGTCCATCAATCACCAAGTGCTGGTGAGCGAATTTATGAAGGAAATGTAGTTCGATTATTATTAACTGAAGGAGGGGAATAAATGCTTATTTTGACCAAGTCAACAATGATCATGATGCTTAGTTTTATTTTATCAATTATAACTGGATTAATAACCATTCCTATTTTAAAAAAAATTAAAGCTAATCAACGAATAAATATTTATTTAGAAGAAACACATAAAAAGAAAGTTGGAACACCAACGATGGGAGGACTTATTTTTATTATTCCAACTATCATTGTAATATTTATTTTAATTATGCTTGATAAAATGGATTTCAGTTATAGCTTAGTGATAGTTATCTTAACTTTTCTTAGCTATGGATTATTGGGATTTGTTGATGATTATTTAATTATTAAAAGAAAGCGTAATAAAGGATTAACGGAAACAACCAAATTAATATCGCAACTAGTAATTGCTGTGGCCTTCTTTTATCTATTTATGAAGGCTGGCAATGAACCATTACTTTGGATTCATTCTTTAAATATTAAACTAAGTATTGGGTGGCTATATGGAGTCCTTATTTTGCTTGTTTTAGTGGCAAGCAGTAATGCTGTTAATATAACTGATGGATTAGATGGTCTAGCAGGTGGTTTATCGGTTATTGCTTTTTTAGCATTTGGTATTATCAGTTTTGGAACGGGTTGGCTAGATGGCTATGAAGAAGTTGCCTTATTTTGCTTTTCGCTTATTGGTTCATTATTAGGATTTCTAATATTCAATGTTAATCCTGCTAAAGTTTTTATGGGGGATACGGGTTCTTTAGCACTTGGTGCAACATTAGGGGCTATTGCAATAATCACTCGACATGAATTATTATTAGTCGTTATTGGAATCGTTTTTGTTATTGAAACAATGAGTTGTGTTATCCAAAGAGTATATTATAAGTTTACTAAGAGAAGAATCTTTTTAATGACTCCAATTCATCATACTTTTGAAAAGAAGGGATGGGATGAAAGGGATATTGTCAAACTATTTTGGATAATTGGTTTAATTGGGGCGATGGCAGCTATAATATATGGGGTTTGGTGGTAATTTGAAAAAACAAAAGGTTGACTTGTTATTATTGATAGCTATTATTATAATTGCTATTTTTGGCGTTATTATGATTTATTCAGCATCATATATATGGGCGGAATATAAGTTTAATGACCCATATAAATTTGTCAAACATCAAGCTTTATTTTTGGCAATTGGAATGATTTTATTATATATCGTTAGCAAAATAAATTACTATACTTATTTTGATAATGCCAACTTATTACTCCTTGGTTGTATTATCCTCTTAATACTTGTTTTAATACCAGGAATTGGAACGATTAGAAATGGTAGTCGTAGTTGGTTTGGAATTGGATCTTTTGGAATACAACCAAGTGAATTTACCAAACTCGCTCTTTTAATCTTTACTTCAAGGTATTTGACCAAAAACATCAAAGGTATTAAAGATATAAAAAAAGGGGTATTACCAGTTATTGGACTTACCTTATTAATATTTGGATTAATTATGCTTCAACCAGATTTTGGAACCGGAACAATTTTAGTTATGAGTATTATGGGACTCCTTTTTATATCTGGTGTTAAATTTTCTTTTTTTACAAGAATTGGAATGGTTGGTATTTTAGGAGTGATAGGTTTGATTATAGCAGCCCCTTATCGGGTAGCTAGAATTTTATCATTTTTAAATCCTTGGAAAGATCCCTTGGGATCTGGCTTTCAAATCATTCAATCTCTTTACGCCATTGGACCAGGAGGTTTATTTGGGTTTGGATTTGGAAATTCAAGGCAAAAACATTTTTATTTACCAGAGCCACAGACAGACTTTATTTTTTCGATAATTAGTGAGGAATTTGGTTTTATGGGAGTAATTATTGTTACAACATTATTTTTAATAATTATTATAAGAGGATTTCAAATAGCAAGAAATTGTAAAGATTTATTTGGTAAATTTTTAGTATCAGGCATTATTTTTGGCTTATCTTTTCAAACAGTTTTAAATTTAATGGTTGTTGTTGGCTTAATACCAGTAACGGGAGTTACGTTGCCATTTTTAAGTTATGGAGGTTCAAGTTTACTGATAACCCTTATTTCAATGGGGATAGTCTTAAATGTTAGTAGGTATCAAAAATAAAATATAAATTATTAGGTTAACAAAAAATCATTTCATTACGAAATGATTTTCTTGTATCCAATCTTTCTTCTTTATTCTATGTATAATCATTATAATTTATAAAGGGGGAGTATAATGTTATACAATATATCTAACAATATTGTTATTATATATCGATCACACCTTTTTTTATGTTATATACAACATCTGCATGTTTTGCGACATTTTTTGAATGGGATACTAAAATAACAATTTTATCATTCTTAGCTAATTCTTTAAATATTTTAATTATTTTTTCTTCAGTTTCTTCATCTAAATTACCAGTTGGCTCATCAGCTACTATAATGGGCTCATCAGTGGCAATACATCTAGCAACGGCTACTCTTTGTTGCTCACCACCAGATAATTTTAATACTGGTCTATCAGCTTTTTCTTTATCAATACCAACCCGTTCTAAGGTCTTATATATATAGTCTTTATCATATTTTACTTTTGAAAAATCAACAGCGACTTCAACATTTTCTCTAGCGGTCATATAAGTCAACAAATTATAAGATTGAAATACAATATTTACATAGTTAAGTCGAAATTCGCTATTTCCAATTTTTTTAATACTCTTATTGTTATATAAAATATCTCCTTCTTGTAAATCATCAAGTGCTGATATAAGAGAAATCAATGTGGTTTTACCACTCCCAGATTCACCAATAATACAGTATAGTTTCCCACTTTCAAACTCAACATTTACACCCTTTAAAACAGCATTGACCTTTTGTCCATCTTGATAAGTATATTTTAAATCTTTAACAATCAATTTATTCATAATTATTGCCTCCCTGTAAGTATAGTTTTAGGTTCATACTTCAATATATTTATTGATGGAATAATCATTGCAATTCCGGAAACTAAATAACCAATAATAAATAATATTGCATAATCATTTATACTAACAGTAACATCAATATTATCAATGGTTTCAACATTACTATTATTCATTATTTTATTATTTCTAAATTGGAAATTTCCACCTCGACTAGTGGGACGACCATAATTATTATCAGTTTGTTCCTCAGACATTTTAATTTGGCTTTCAAGTAAATTTTTGCCCATCGTATCAGCCACAAAATAACTTGTTCCGATTGATAAGGTAAAACCAACAGTACATATTATAATCAATTCAAGTAGAAAACTTGTTATCATATTAAGTTTTGTGCCGCCTAAAGACATTAGTATCCCAATTTCATATTTACGGTCTTTAATATTATTATTTATAATTAGGGTTATAATTAATATAGATGCAATAATTACAATCCAAAATAAAGTATCTGCAAAACTTCCAACTTGTTCAATTGGTCCTGCCATTTTGTCAAAATCTTCATTATTAATTTCAAGTTTTAATTTATCATCAGATAAACTTGGATATTTATTTTCTGTTTCTTTTATAAATTCTTCAGCTTTTTCTGGATTATTTAGAAAATAAGATATATTTTCTACTCCATAATTACCATCATTATAATCACTATCCTTTAGAAATTTGGCAGCAGTTTCAACATTCATATATATAACATTAGCATTAAAATTATCCTTATTTATATCATATATACCAATTACTTCTAATTCTATTTCTTTGGAATTTAATATTTCGGGTTCTACATCACTTCTTGGATTGTAATTTTCAAAATTTATTTCTTCGTTAATAAGCTTAATCTTATCGCCAACTTTTAAATTATTATTAGTTGCTAGCTCGTTGGAAATAATAATTTTATCATTGGTATTTTCATCGAAATAGCTCCCAGTTATTAATTCCATTGATTTGTTTTGGACTTCATTTATAAATGCATATGAATTAATCCCTGTTATTTGAATATTTCCATAGAAAGAATTATTTAAGTTGAAAGGCATACCTGATCGATTATCAGTTTCAACGGCTATGAAATTACCCTCCTTGGCATTCGCATTTATACCATAGGTAAAGTCCTTTACATAACTAGAGTCAGCAATTGATGATACCATTTCAACGTAAATAATTGGACGTTGCAACTGCATTCTCATTCTTTCACCATTAGTATTTAGGTCTATTTTACTCATTGCTTCTTCCCGAACTTTATTCATATCAACCGATAAATGGACTACACTCCCGAGTGTTTCTTTAGCATACTCAGTACTCTCATTCACAGCATTTTTGATAGCAATTGAAGCAAGTACCAAGTTTGCCATTACAAACATAGTAATTACTAATATTACTGTCTTATTAAATTTTCTGGTTATACTTAACCAAGCTCTTTTAAACATACTTTTAATCAAATTTAATTCATCTCCTTGTTTCCATAATAAGTATATTAAGATAACCTTTAGCCAACCTTAAAATCTTATTTAATTTTGAAATTAATTCTAAATTCAGTTATTTTATTTGGAATACTATTAACAAATATTTTACCATCCATTCTTTCAATTATTGTTTTAGCAATTGATAAACCAAGTCCATAACTATTTTCTGAGTTTGTTCTTGAATTATCTTCCCTGTAGAAACGATCAAAAAGTTTTGATAAGTTTTCCTTTTGAATTCCTTTACCAGTGTTGGAAACTAGTAAATTAATAGTTTTTTTATCTTGCCACAATTTTATATTAATAGTACCAAAGGCATCCGTATACTTAATAGCATTTTCAATAAGAACAATTAATACTTGTTCTATTTTGTCAATATCTCCAGTAAAATTTATATTACTTTCAATATCGTGTTTTAATTGTAAGTTTTTTTCAAAAATAATTACTTCATGTGCTCTAATAATGTTATTAACAACTTCACTTATATTGAAGGATGAGTTTTCTAACAAAATTTCTGGGTCTTCAGCTTTGGCCAAATACAATAAATCTGTTACTAATTTATTCATTCGGTTGGTTTCTAATTTTATATAATCTATCCATTTTGTATTTTTAGATTTTGTTTCAAGCAGTAGTGCATCCGTATTAGCTTCAATAATTGCAATAGGGGTTTTAAATTCATGTGAGGCATCGGCAATAAATTGTTTTTGTTTATTCCAAGCTTCCTCAATCCCTTTAATTGAACGTTTAGCAAAATAAATGCTAATAAAATAAATACCAACAAGCATTAATAACCCTACAGTAAAGAAGATTAATAATAGATTATTTAAACTATAGATGTCTTTTGTTATATCGAGAAAAACAATGATATAACTGTCATTAGTCAGAAACTTTTGATCTCCATTATGGGGAAATTTAATATTTGAAGTTACACGATACATCCAATTTCTATTATCCAAACTTATAATTCCATATTCTTTTTGATTTTTTAATGCGGTATCAGCTGCTTGCTGATACATTTCTCTAGACATATCAACATATGAATTTACTCTTAAAAGTTCCCCATGATTGTTTATAAATAAATTAAATGATAAGGAATAATCAATTGGTAATATTCCACCTGGAAAAACATCACTATTTGGGTTATTGTAACCATAACCTTGTTGCATAACTTTTAAGTTTCCTCTTGGTAATTTTAATAATTGTTTTTTCAAATCAGACATTGTGTTTTGGTACGAAATTATATAAACAATTACAAATGTACTCAGCATTAAAGCACAAATAATTACCATATTTACCACAACGAAATCTTTACGTAATTTTTTAAACATACTCATTCATCCTTTACTGCATTTAATTTATATCCCGCACCACGGATTGTTTCAATTTTAACTATAGAGTTTAAATTTAATAGTTTTTTCCGCAAAAATGATATGTATACTTCAACGGTGTTATTTTCTACGTCATCTTCGTAATTCCATAATTTTGAGATAATTAAGTCTTTTGAAACAATTCTTTCACTTTTCTTTAATAACAATTCTAATACTTGTGATTCCTTTAAAGTTAATTTAAATTTTTTATTGTTACAATATAAAGTAATGTTATGGGGATTAAGTTCAATATCATAATATTTTAAAATATTATTTGCATTTAAACTATCTTTTCTTCTTGTTAAAGCTCTAAGTCTAGCTAGTAATTCATCTGTTTGGAAAGGCTTTTGCAAATAATCATCTGCACCATTATCAAGTCCTAGAACTTTATCATTTACTTCACCTTTGGCAGTAAGCATTATTATCGGGGTGTTTATTTTCTCTTCTCTTATTTTTTTTAAAATACTTATACCATCCAATTTAGGAAGCATAATATCCAATATAATAACATCATAAACATCGGATAAAGCATAATCTAATCCTGTTTCACCATCTAGTGCGGAATCAACTGCATAATTGTTTTTTTTCAACACATATTCAATGGCCTCTACCATATATTTTTCATCTTCAACCATTAAAACTCTCATAATCTCACTCCTTTATCAAAATTTCAATATTAATGATACTCTAGAAACCTTTAATCAACCTTAAAATATGAAATTATTATACCATTATTATTGTTTTTGCGACATAAAAAAATACTTTACTATGTAGGTATCAAAAATAAAATGATTTATAAAAAAACATGTCTAAAAATGAGGAAATTGGTATAATTGATATATAAGATAATAAAGGTAACAAAATTACTCAAATGTACGTATTTGCAATTAGAACAATGAGTGTTATAATTATATAAGCGGAATATTTTAGATATTGACCGTTATAATACTAGTTTATAATAGGAAGGAAAATATAGATGAAAAACAAAAAAAATAATACTTTATTTTGGTTAATAGGAGGCAGTACTTTAATTGTTGGATTCTTTATCTTATTAGCAATAGTAAATAAGGAAATGCCAGTTGAACAAGTAATGACTGAAGCTTTTAGTGCAACTGAGTCTAAATTGGTATATCTTTCAAGACCAGATTGTTCATGGTGTCAAAAAGCAAAACCAATTTTAAATAAAGCATCAAAGAAATATGGTTTTGAATATTTATATATTAATACTGGCAAATTGAATTCTGAAAAATTAGAATCAATTCTTGAAGAATTTGAGATAGATATAAATAGTTTTGGAACACCCACTTTCGTTATTGTTAAAAATGGTGAAATTGTAGATAGTAATATTGGATATATGCAAGAAGATGCTTTTTTAGACTTTTTAAGAAGTGCTGAAGTTATTAGATAAACTGTAAGTGAATAATAACTTGGTGGAAAAAATAAAAAACAAACAGTTATAATTTAGGTTGATATTGAGGAAATAAAAAATTGAGCGACTTTTAAAAATGGTAAGGTTATTGATTCTCATCTATCAACAGTTGATTCTCAAGAAGATCCCTATGTTGATTTAACAAAAGAGCAATATGAGGAATTATTAAATATATATAAAGATGCATTTTTGCAAATAACTGGTATTTGTAATACCGAATGTTAAATAATTTTGTGCTAATGCAATATTAAAATGGTTATTAAAAGAATAATGTTTAGGCGTTATTTTTTTATTTGACTAGACAGTTTGAGGGATGTAAAGATAAGATAATAGTTGAAGAAAAATATAAAATGGATTATAATGGTAACAGATGGTGAGGAAAAATATGAATACAAATATAAAAATTCCCAAACATGTTGGTATTATTGTTGACGGGAATGGCAGATGGGCTGAAAAAAGAGGCTTATCTCGAAGTGAAGGACACAGAGCTGGTGCTAAAAACTTAAAAGAAATAATCAAACATACATTTTCAAGAGGCATAAAAGTACTAAGTGTTTATGTGTTTTCAACAGAAAATTTTAAGAGAAGTACTGAGGAAGTAAATTATTTAATGAAATTATTTGTTCAAAGTTTTAAAAAAGAGTTTTCAAAATTAAAAGATGAAAACGTTAAAATAGTTTTCTCAGGGAGACAAAATCCATTACCAGAAGATGTTTTAACGATGATGAATAAATTAACATTAGATACAAAAAATAATACAGGAAACATTTTAAATGTATGTATTAATTATGGTGGACATGCTGAAATAATTGATGCTACTAAAAAGATAAATCAAGATGTTATGAATAATGTTATATCAATCGATGATATTAACGAAGAAATGTTTAGTAAATATTTATATAATGATTTACCACCGCTTGATTTTTTAATTAGAACAAGTGGTGAAGTTCGAATAAGCAATTTTATGTTATGGCAAGCATCATATGCTGAATTATATTTTCCGAAAACTTTTTTTCCGGATTTTAACAAAGATGCATTTGATGAAGCTTTAATTGAATACACAAGTCGTGATCGTAGATTTGGAGGCATTAAATATGAAAACAAGAATCATTAGTGCAATAATAGTACTTTTAATTGCAATTCCAATCATAATTTATGGTGGAGGAGTTTATAATTTATCTATATATATATTATCTTTATTAGGATTAAAGGAATTTATGAATATAAAGGAAACAAAGAAAAAACTACCGGATTTTATTAAATTTATATCATATATTATAATGACATTAATTGTTATTGCGAGCCCGAAACAAAATGAATTAATGTTTACTATGGATTATCGCATTATTTCCGGTTTATTTATGGTTTATTTAATACCAACTGTGTTATATCATGATAATACTAAATATAGTATTAGAGATGCTTTTTATATGATTGGTGGACTATTCTTTTTAGGTTTATCATTTCATTTATTAGTCATACTTCGTTCAATGCAATTAGAACTTCTAATATTTCTATTTTTAATTACGATTATGACTGATACATTTGCTTATTTTTCAGGTTATTTAATTGGTCAACACAAACTATTAGAGTCAATTTCACCGAATAAAACTTGGGAAGGTCTAATTGGTGGAACAATTATGGGAGTATTTATAAGTAGTGTTTTTTACTTAACTGTAATAAACCCTAATATTAATATTAGTACATTGTTGATTGCCACAACTTTCCTATCAATTGTTGGACAATATGGTGATTTAGTGTTTTCAGCAATTAAAAGATACTATGGTAAAAAAGATTTTTCTAATCTAATGCCTGGGCATGGTGGAGTATTAGATCGCCTAGATAGTATTATCTTTGTTATTTTAGGTTATATGTTCTTTATTACACTATTATAGAAAAGGGGTTAATATGACAATTATATATTTTGTTTTAGTTTTAGGAATAACAGTCTTTATTCATGAACTTGGGCATTTTATTTTTGCTAAAAAAGCAGGAATTTATATCTATGAATTTTCAATCGGAATGGGACCACGTTTATTTAAGTTTGAGAGAGCAAATGATGAAACCGTTTATTCGATTAGACTTTTTCCAATTGGTGGTTATGTTAGTATGTCTGGTGAAGAAGTAGAAGTTGATGAAAATGTACCAGTTGAAAAAAGATTTCAATCTAAAACGTGGATTCAAAGATTTTTAACGATAGTAGCAGGGGTTACATTTAACTTCCTTCTAGCAATCGTATTACTTTTTATCGTTGGATTAGTAGCCGGTGTTCCTAATAATGAACCAATTATTAAATCATTGGATAGTGAATATCCAGCATACAATACAGAACTTCAACCAGGAGATAAAATTATTAAAGTTAATGATGATAAGATAAGATCAATTGATCGATTATTGCTGGAGTTACAATTAAATAGTGGTAAAACAATTACTTTAGAAGTCATTGACCAAAATAATAATCAGAAAAATGTAGAGTTATCTCCCAAAAAGGTTACCGAAGGTGAACAAGAAGTTTATCGATATGGTTTTTCTTTAAATAACGAAGTTACCGAAGGATTAATTCCTTCAATCAAATATTCATTTGTAAAAACAGGTAATTTATTAGAACAAATGATGGTTATTATTAAATCATTAGTTACTGGAGAATTGAAATTAGATGCCTTAGCTGGCCCAATTGGAATTTATAACATCGTGGGAGAAACAGCTAAAGCAGGTCTTATTAATCTAATTTATTTAATTGCATTTTTAAGTATTAATGTTGGTTTTATAAATATATTACCATTTCCAGCTTTTGATGGTGGTCGTTTACTTTTCTTAGTTATTGAAAAAATTAAAGGAAGTCCAATTAATGCTAAAGTTGAAAATATTATTCATAATATAGGATTTGCATTACTACTAGTACTAATGATTGTCATAACATATAATGATATCTTAAGAATTTTCAAATAAAAAAAGTGATTTAATCACTTTTTGTTTTGCTTTAATATTGCTTTAATAAAACCATTAAACAGAGGATGAGATTTAATTGGACGACTTTTAAATTCTGGTCTGAATTGACAAGCAACAAAGAAAGGATGACTTGGAAGTTCAATAATCTCAGCTAATTTAGTTAACTCATCAACACCGGATATAATCATCCCATGTTTTTCTAACATTTCTAAATAATTTATGTTAAATTCATATCGATTACGATGCCTCTCAAGTATATAATCATCTTTATAAAGGGAGTGGGCAATGGTATCTTTTTTGATTAAACAATTATAATTGCCAATTCGTCTGGTACCTTTTAAGCCACTATTGTTTTTAAGATCACTCATATAATCGATTACAGCAACTTTGCTTAATTCATCCATTTCTCTTGAAGTAGCATCTTCAAGTTTACAAACATTTCTAGCAAACTCGACAATCGCCATTTGAAAACCTAAATCAATTCCAAAAAATGGTATATTATTAATTCTTGCATATTTAATAATGTCGATTATTTCTTGACTAGCAGGTCCATAAGGAATAACAATTCCTTGAACGTCTTTAAAAACCGTTTTTAAAGAACTTGTGTTTTTAATATCTATTAAACGAACATTTATTTTAGTACTTAGTTGATATCCCGCATGTCGTAACGCTTCAATTGTTGAAATATAAGCATCAGTTCCTTCAACATATTTACCGACAATAGCAACAGTAATTTCCTTTTCCAACGTTTCAACTTTATTAATTAAATCATTCCACATTGATAAATCAGTTTTTTTGTTTGGTAAATTAAAGATTTTTAAAATTATTTCATCCAATTTTTGATCATATAAATTTAATGGAATTTGATATATATTTTTAACATCGGTAGCACTTAATACATGGGTTGCAGGAATGCTACAAAATAATGATATCTTATTTTTAGTATCGTCATTTAAATTATATGGTGTTCTGCATATTAGTAAATCCGGTTGAATTCCAAGGCTTCTTAAATCCATAACACTATGTTGGGTTGGCTTTGTTTTTAATTCCCCTGATCCAAACAAATGAGGAATAAGAGTCATATGGACATAAACCGTTCTATCGATCCCTAATTCATTTCTAATTTGGCGAATAGCTTCTAAAACGGCTTGCGATTCAATATCACCAACTGTTCCACCAATTTCTGTAATAACAATATCGGCTCCTGATGAAGTTGAAGCCTCATAAATTTTATTTTTGATTTCATTGGTAATATGAGGAACTATTTGAACTGTTCCACCTCCGTATTCACCACGTCTTTCTTTTTCAATAACCGAAGAAAAAATCTTACCTGTTGAAATACTTGAAGAATAATTTAATTCCTCATCAATAAAACGTTCATAATGACCTAGATCAAGATCTGTTTCGCTGCCATCAGCGGTAACAAAAACTTCGCCATGTTGTAATGGTGACATCAGTCCTGGATCAACATTAATATAGGGATCAAACTTTTGCATAAAAATTTTATAACCTCGTGCTTTTAATAATAAAGCAATTGATGATGCCGTGATTCCTTTCCCTAAACCTGATACAACTCCCCCTGTAACAAATACGTATTTAGTCATTCTATACCTCCTTAAACATAAAAAAATCCTAGAGAGAGATCTCTAGGCTCTTTTTAATTATAACATAATAATTATTAAGTGACGATATAAATTTTAAAATTTCATTATATTAAACTTAATATAATGTTTTTATACCCCATTTAGGTATGGTATAATTATTGTAGAACAAAATAAAAATGAGATTTGGAGGCAATCGAATGAAAAAAGTCAAAAACAAAAAGAAAAACAAATTCGCATTTACATTAATAGAATTATTAGCAACAATCGTAATTATAATCATAATCTTTTTAATTGCGATGTTTGTAATACCAAATATTATGGGTGGAGTATATAAAAGAGTTTGTTCTATAAATGAAGGTATGATGGAAAAATCAGCTTTTAATTATTTCTCGCTTGGAAAACAAGGCCTTCCAACAAAAGAAGGAGAGAGTAAAGAAGTAACTTTAGATAAATTAATAACTAGCCAGTTTATAAAAGAAATAAAAGATCCTAAAACAAAACTTGCTT
>JAQWBL010000009.1 GCA_028706395.1 Bacilli bacterium
TGATTTACATTTAACTCCTTTGGCATCCATTCCCAATTGTAGAGCAGTATCAACTAAATGATGAGCAGTAGTCCCCGTTTTAGTGGTCTTAGTCATATCTCTTAATTGTTCAATTCCAACACTACCCTTATAATATTTAATAATCATTAGTAATGATGCGACACCGCAATCTTTGATGCCATCTTGTTTAACAAAAGGATACCTAAAAAACATTTTACTCACCTCCTTATTAATAACATACTAAAGAGGTTTTATTTTTCCTTTAAAAAAAGAAACATTAGTTTCTTTCAATGATTTTTATTTTCTTATTTCCGTATTTTTTTTCTTTAACGGTTTTATAATTTTCATTATTTATTTCTTCATCGACATATTCACATATGACTTGTCCACCTTTTATAAGCAGATCATAATTAACAATATCTTTTAATACATCGTTAATTAAGTGCTTATCGTAAGGAGGATCTAAAAAGATTAGATCAAATTTAAGATTATTTTTACTAAAATCTTTTAGAGCAATCTTATAGTCACGATTTATTAATTGATAGTCTTCCTTAATTTTTAAAAAATTTAAATTATCTTTTAAAACCGAAAACATTGATTTGTTTGATTCAACAAAATAGCAGCTTTGACTACCATTACTAAGTGCTTCTATTCCTAGGGAACCACTTCCAGCAAACAAGTCTAAAACAATACTATCTTTTAATTTTAATTGAATTGTTCCAAAAACAGATTCTTTAACTCGGTCCATCGTTGGGCGAGTCCCCTCTTGATTAAATCCATTTATTTTTAAACCTCTATATTTCCCACTTATAACTCGCATATTACACCTCTATTACATTATTTTATACTAGACATTACAGCAGACATTAATTCAATATTTTCAATTATTTTGTTAATTCGATCTGTTGGTCTTAGTTGATATTTTTCTTTAACTTCATCTTCAAACTTTTTAAATGCCTCAGGGTTTCTATTTAATATTTTATACCAATAAGAATTCTCCCTTATATACCTTTGATAATTTTGATTGTTTTTAATTTTAAATTGGATATCTAAATTCATATTAATCCTCAAAATGTTTATATAAAGGACGAGGTCGGTACTCTTCTTTTGGAGTTTCTGTTTTTTCTTTACTTGTAAAATCTTGTAAAACCCCAACTACCCTTTGCACACTATTAATACCAGATTGAAGAGTATTAACATCAATATTTTTAAACCAATTAACAACATCGTTAACTCCAAAAGCGGCTGTCGCTGCAGTTGCTGTTCTAGTAGCATTATCTTCTAATATTTCCGATCCAATATATGGTTTCCATATATTGTCTTCTTTACCATATAAATCATATAATTCATAAAACTTTTGCCAAGTCATTTCATTTGATTTAACATACTTTATTAGTCCTGGGTTGTCTTTAACAAATTCTTTAAAGTTTTCTAACTTATCCATTATAACCACCTATCACATTATATGAGATAAGTAATAAATGTTGAATAAATTTAACCTAAATCACTAGTTTTGATAACTAGTTCTCTTAAATGAATATTTTTAATATCATTATAGTTTTTGTGTTGTTTCAAAAACTCTAAACTATCTTCTTTTGCTTTTAATAATAACTGATAATCTTCTTTGATATTAGCCACCTTAAAGTCCATATCTCCACTTTGTCTAACACCAAATAAGTCACCACCACCTCGAAGTTTGAAGTCTTCTTCACTAATTACAAATCCGTCATTAGTTTTAGTTAATATTTCTAATCTTTTAGTTTCTTTATTACTTATTAATATACAATATGATTCTAAATCATTTCTTCCCACACGACCACGAAGTTGATGTAAGGTTGATAAGCCAAAACGATAACTATCATAAATGACCATCATTGTCGCGTTGGCGACATCAACTCCAACCTCAATAACCGTTGTACTTATTAATATTTGAATATCATTACTCTTAAATTTATTCATGATTCCCGTTTTTTCTTCACTCGTCATTTTCCCATGAATACTTGCTATTTTAAAGTATTTACCAAAAGCCCTATTTAATTGTTCTTCAACTTTTTCAATCCAGTCCATATCCAGTTTATCGCTTTCCTCAATTAAAGGAACGACAACATATATTTGATGTTTCTTTTTAAGTTCTTGGTACATTAACTCCAATACATCCATAATCTCTTTTTCGCTTTTTAAAAGCGTTGTTATTTTTTTACGTCCACTTGGCATTGTCTTGATACTTGTTATATCCATATCACCATATATAGTTAAAGCATATGTTCTAGGAATCGGAGTCGCACTCATATATAAGATGTCAGGATCTAATCCTTTATCTTTAAAAGCACTTCTTTGATTAACACCAAAACGATGTTGTTCATCAGTAATAACAAGTCCTAGATTTGGATAACTTATATTGTCCGTTATTAAAGCGTGTGTACCAATTAGGACATCAACCTTACCCTCAGTAATTAATTTAGTTACTTTATCTTTTTCACTTTTCTTTAATTTGCCAGTTAGTATTTCGACATTGATATTATATTTATCAAAGATTTTTTTGATATTAATCAAATGTTGATTGGCAAGTACTTCAGTTGGTACCATCATCGCACTCATATATCCACCAAGATAATTAATATACATAGAAATAATTGCCACAATTGTTTTCCCACTACCTACATCACCTTGTAATAAGCGATTCATTTTTATGCTTTTGGTTAAATCCTCATATATATGATTTACAGCTTTTAATTGATCATCAGTTAATTTAAATGGTAATTCTTCAATAAATTTATTTACCTTAGAATAATCAACATCTCTCTTAATTCCGATTTTTTTATTTTTTTGAAGTTTCAAATAATTCATTTGTAACATATATACAAATAATTCTTCATATTTTAAACTCTCACGAGCTTTACTTAATACTTTCATATCAGTAGGCCTATGAACTTCTAATACCGCTTCTTTTTTATCCATGAACTTATATTTTTCAGTTACTGATTCAGGCAAATAATTGATAACATCAATATCAGGTAAAATATTATCAATATATTTTTTTATTTTACTTCCACTTAAGCCATACGTTGAATGGTAAATACCTTCGATTCGATCTTCATTACCAATTAAACCAAATTTAATATCACTTGCTATGATATTATTATGAAGTTTATCATATTTACCAATAATCGTAACTTCCGTGTTAATTGGTAGATTGCTTTTTAAAAAGCCTCTATTAAAAATAACGACATTTAATAAATTATTACCAGTATTTATTCTAAAAGTCATCTTATTCATTTTTCTATTAATAAATACAACATATGGAATATTTTCAATTCGACCATCAATTATTATCTTATCATCTTGATTCAATGTTCTAATATCACTTCGTTTAATAAGGTCATAACGAAATGGATAGAAACTAATCAGATCATAAGTATTATTAATATTTAATTTTTTTAATAACCCAATAGTTTTAGGACCGAGTCCTTTGATTTCTTCAAGTTTTTTCAAGTTATCACCATCTTTATTAGATTATAACATATTTTAATAAAAAGGACTTGACTTTTTAATTAAAATCAATTAGTATAATCAGTACCAATTCAAATTAGGCGAATTGGTGCTAGTATCACACTAGCCGACCCCTTTTTATTCTTTTATAGGAAACTGTCTCAGGGGGCAGTTTCTTTTTTTTCTTTATAAAAATTTAATTATTTGGTATAATAGTTATAGTAACATAAGGAGGAATGACATTATGAAATACTTATTTTATTTAATCTTTGCAATGGAAATAGGAGTTGCTTTCACAATTGCTGATAAAATTGCTGATAAAATTAAATATACACACCAACCATTATATAATTATATAGGTGGCGCAGTCGCTATAATCTTTTTTATTCTTAGTGCAACAACAAGTTATTCGGGCTGGATGTCAATGAATGGTTCTACGATTATTATAGGATTTATTTTCTTATGTATTTCGTTTGTTGGACTAACATTTATCCAAAAAGATTATACAAGTCATAGAAGATAACAAAAAGAAAGTGAAATTAATCACTTTCTTTTCTTATATATTTTACTCAGTTCAGAAGATTATTATAAAATTATTAAAAGTATTATTGCTAATACAGCAAATACCAGCGAAATTGTCGAAAAAATCATAGAAAATTTTGCAAGAAAGCAGCATTGGTTGTCCTTTGTATATACTTTTTCAGAATAGCAATCTCTTATAGGGTCATCAAGGCATCTATTACGTTCAAATTCCATTTTAATTCTCCTTTCTATTTTGTCCAGTATATTATATTAGATTTAACTTTTAACATAAATTACTTCACACCAAAGAAATAAAAAAATTACTTTATTAGTAATTTTTAAATGACTTTTTATTATTTTTATAACTCTTTGTTAAAATTTTTGATTTTTTATCATTTGAGTTTAGCATTGAAAGTTGTAGCAAGGATGTTAATAAATCATAATAAATAGAATCTGAAAATTTATAAGTTGAAAGAATTTTTTTAGTTCCAATATTATTATAATATTCTAATGTTTTAAAAATTTCTTCCATTCTATTATAATCATAACTAGGTATAACAAGATGCTTGCTGGCAATTGATGCATGCATTTTTCTAGCACATTCAATATCATATTTATATCTTCTTAATTTTTGATTAATATTAACAATTATATCATCATTATTAACAGGTACTTTGCCACATTTTTCTTTAACTTTTTTTAGTAACATTTCATCTTTAATAGGATCACCTGATAAATAGATAGCATATTCACTTTCATCAAATGATAATGCGATATTGATTAAGTCCATCGGATCACTAATCGTTATATAAGATTCGTGTTGAACTTCTGAAAAATATATTCCAATACCACCCATAGCTTCCCAATTAATAATATTTTCTAAACGATCATCTACTAAAAAATTACCTTTAGGGTTAATCGTTGTTGATTTATCGATAATTCTTGGAACTGCAATAACATTTATTTCCTTTGCATTTTCTAAAACTTCAATATTTTTAATAAAGTTTATTTTGGCAATATATTCATCAAGTGAATTAATATGGGTTAAAAAAGATACTCCATATCCTAGTTTATTAAGAGCATTTATTGCTTCCGGTGAATTTTTAATAAATCCGGCTCTTTGAAGAAATTCTATCCAATTTAGTTCTCTAAAATACTTAGTACGTCCCTCTTCTGTTTCGTACATTCCATTTGCTTTCATTTCTTTGACAGCTGGTGTCATTGTATCTCCAAACACCCCATCATAGTCATAGTATACTTCACGTGCTCGCATTATATCCCTCACTCACGGATTATATAATAACCCTTTTTTCATTTGCTGTCAACCTGAAACAATGTAATAAAAATAACTAAAATTAATTAGTTATTTAGATCTCCATGTATCAAATGTTAATCATCCTTGCAAATTGTGTCCATAAAATTTCTGACTATAATGATTAATGCGTTTTTATTTGCTATTATTTTTTATTCTTTCTCCAAGATTGTTTCACTAAACTCATAATGTATTCAAAATCATTATCATTATTCATTAGTATTTCATAATCACCATTACCCCAATGTCCTATATTTGTAATATCTCTTGCTATTTCTTTTGGATCATCAATTTCACTTTTCTTTAAATTAATAAAAATCTTTAAATTTTTGTTTTGAATTACCACATCAATAATATTAGTTTTACCTTTAAATGCAATATACAATTTTTTAATATCTAGATCTATATTATCCCATTCTAAAATTGTACTGCGCAGCTTATAATAAAGTTCTTTGATTTCATCTGATGCTTTTTGTACATGATCATCCTCTTCGTATACCTTAACTTGTTTATTAATTTTACCGATTAAATCATCATCTGACCTATTAAGAGTATCTAATTTTATATTACTATTTTTCTTTATTCTATCCATTTCAATAATATCATTTTCATATCTAGTAATTTGAATTAATTCAATAGGATTGTTTTTAAAATCATTCGCTTTTATTTGATATTCTGTAAATTTTGGTGAAACAAAAATTATTCTTGATTGTTCCCAATCAATATCATTGAGTTTTAAATTAGCATTATTAACCTCATTATACTTTAAAACAAAATCTGCTTTACGATCAAAAAGTATATTTAAATAAGTATAACCCTGATCTATTAAACTTTCATTTCTTCCTCGCTTATATTCAATTATCATAAAAGCATTACTTTCATTATCATAAGCTAATGAATCCATTCTAAAATTATTAATCGAAAACTCAGTAGCAATGAATTCTAAATCCAACAATTCTTTCATATTAGATTCAACAAATTTTTGAATATCCTTTTCTAATTTAAAATCCTTTTCTTTAACTTGTTTAATTTTATTATCCCTAATTTGAAACAACACAAAATCACCTCAATAATTTCTAAAATTTAATATACTTAAATTATAGCACAATTTAAATAATTTGTTAATTTCAATAAAAAATAACTAACGTTAATTAGTTATTTAGATCTCCTGCCACCTCTAGGGCGACTTCCAACATATCCTTTATGATTATTGTTTTTGGGATTCGATGTCTTTTTACTCGCTGTATTCCTATTAAATGACCTTCCAGTTTGTTTCTTAGGACTTAAAGTAAAATTTTGCATTGGATAAGCATGATTAATTACTTCAAGTTGTTGTTTTATTAAACGTTCAATTTCACTAAGCCCTTTTTTCTCGTCAATATCGCAAAATGATATTGCTGTTCCTTCAAGTCCGGCTCTTCCGGTACGACCAATTCTATGAACATAAGTTTCTGGCATATCAGGCATTTCAAAATTAACTACATGTGATAATTCATTTATATCAATACCACGAGCGGCAATGTCCGTAGCTATTAAAACTTTACTTGCACCACTCTTAAAGTTTTTAAGTGCCAGAACACGGGCATTTTGTGATTTATTACCATGAATTACTTCCGTTTTAATTCCACTTCTAGATAAATTGTCTGATAATTTGTTGGCACCATGTTTAGTTCTTGTAAAAACTAAGGTAGATTTAATATCATCTTTCTTTAGAATATCAATTAATAAATTAACCTTATTATTTTTATCAACATAATATAATTCTTGATTAATCTTTGGTGCGGCAGATGAAATTGCACTTGTTTTTACAGTCACATGATCTGATTTCAGAAACTCTTTTACTAAATTTATTATAGCATCAGGCATAGTTGCTGAAAAAAGCATTGTTTGACGTTCTTTTTTCAAATGATTGACAATCTTTCTAACATCATGAATAAACCCCATATCAAGCATTGTATCAGCTTCATCAAGGACTAAATAATCAACATTACTTAAATCCACCTTTCCTTGATTTACTAAATCAAGTAATCTTCCAGGTGTTGCAACAATAATATCAACCCCTTTTTTAAGAACTTCTATTTGAGATTTTTGATTTACTCCACCTAAAATAACACTACATTTAAAATGAGTATATTTTCCAAATTGGCGGAAATTATCTCTAATTTGAATAGCAAGTTCACGGGTTGGTGATAAGACAAGGACCCTAGTCTTTCGATAATTTTTTTCATCATCAAGTAAAAAATTTAAAATAGGTAGTGCGAAAGCCGCTGTTTTACCAGTTCCAGTTTGAGCACATCCTAAAACATCTTTTTTATTTAAAATATGAGGAATAGAATCATTTTGGATTGGAGTTGGTGTTTCATAGCCTAGTTCATCTAATGCTCTAAGCAATCGTTCATGTAAATTTAATTGAGTAAATGTCATATACTTCCTTCTTTCTGACAATTTCTTGTCCTTTTCAGATAAAAAGAGATAGTTTTCTATCTCCTCTATTATTAATTATTATTTATTAACTTTATAGTCTCGATTAATTGTTATTATAAATATAACAACTAACTTATCAATCTTAAATATAGGTATCCTACACATTTTATTACTTTATTAGTTCCATACAATTTATAAATTGTTTTATTTTATAATTAATTTTACCTAGCAAACATAAACAAAAGTTCCATTTGTAATAATATCTAAGTTTAGATATAAATTTGCTAGGTCTAAAGATTGTAACATACTAATATTAATAATACAAGTGTTTTTTAAAAATTCGTAACATTGCTAATAATTGTTTTTAAAATTCAATATATGCATATTTAGTATCCGAATAACTTAAATATTTTTCTAGTAATTCTTCACAACGGTTTGACACTTTATTTAATCTAGTTACTGTTTCATTAGTTTTAATCAATGGAACAACATATCTTTTTTTACAATCAACTGAAATATAATAATTATTACTTGGTTTTTCTTCTGTTTTTATTAACACATTGCTATTGACAAAGGCATTCCATTTCAATTTTGTTTTTTTATTAACCTTAATAATAGCTATGATATCTTGTTCTGAAAAACTATATAAGTCCTCTATTGTTATTAAATTATCATCAATAAGTTCTTTTAAACAATCAGCTATAAATTGCATAGTAAATTTGTCCTCGTTTTGTTGCAACATAATACTATATTTAAAAACGCCTTCAAAAAAATCATTAGCTAATTGAATATTTCTAAAACCAATTTCTTTTTCTTGTTCTTCATTATTTAAAACAATTATATCATTATACATTTTTTCAATTTCTTCAATATTCCAAAAATGTCCCCATACTAAACCAGTTCCAATAATACCCTCTAATCGATCAACACATATTTTAGGTTTTTTATTTTCAACAATTGTATATTGACTAATATCAGTTACACTATCAAGATTAATATTATCTTCTTTTAAATAATTCAAAATTTCAGAAGACATTAATATAACATCTTTAATGTTTCTTTCAGAACTTTCTTGATTAACAAAATCTTTAAACAAATAATCAACACAATGACTGAAAACAGGAGTCCCTAAATCATGAAATAAAGCCCCTAAAGTTTGAACTTTATCTTTAGTAAAATGCCAAGTCATTAATGCACAAGCAACACTGTGATCTAATCTTGAATACCAATATTTAATTGAGTGTAGTTTAGTATAATCACAACCACAAAATTGACCAATGCCACTAAGACGTTGCATTTCTTTTGTATCAATATACTTATCAATAAATGTGGGATAATCTTCACTTAACATTTTAAAATATTCTTGAATTTCCTTATTATTATGTTTTTCGATATATGTCATATAATCACCTATCAATATTATATCACTATATATAAACAATTTCTTATTTTTATTTTATAATGGAATAACATATGTAACATTATTATTTACTACTGATACCGGAATTCCTCTAGCACCAGTAACAATTTTTTTAATTACAATATTATCATTTGAAAAACTAATAGTAATATCAGCAAAACCAATGTTTTTATATTCTTCAAGTATTTTATTAAACAATAATTTACCAAAACCATTACCACGACATTCTGTTTCAATAAATATATAAGTTTTACTACAATCTTCTTTATTAACTTTACCACAACCAATTACTTTAGAATCTTTTTTAACTAGGACGACATTTTCTGATAAATCTATACCTAATATTTTTTTGATTTCTTCATCTATTTTAATAAACTCAATCATCGACTTTTCCCTCCCATTATTTGTCTTGTTATATCCGGAAAATTCTCAGCAATAAAAGTTCTAAAACTATCATATTTAGCAGAATAATTATTAATACGTTCAAAATAATCCGAACACTTAGTATTAGTTAGTATTTGCTTTAAAAAGCGAATTAATTCATCATCATCTAATGTTAAACGTTTATTATTGGGCAATTCCAATATTACTCTTCCGGTATATCTATAATTATTATCAAATTCTGAACTCATAAAAATTTCAAAATCCGGATGAGTCGATAATAAAAAGTTAGCATACGTTTTTATTAAATCAACTTTTTTTAGTTTTACTGGTATTGTATATTTTTCCCTAACCTTTTTATATTCAATAGAATCTTCATCTAACCCATAACTTTCATTTACGAAATGTGATCTTAAAACAGTATACCTATGCAATCCATTTGTTGAAATTAAATGCTTACCTTCCGTTATTGCTTCAACTACTATTGGTTCTTCTTTAAAACTATAACGCAAACCTTCAATGATTTCTTCAGATGAATAATTTAACATTCCAATACTTCTTGAATGATATCCATCACCTTGACTATCAAAAAAATTGTCAAAATTAAGAAAAATATTTTTATTTTGTTGATCCTGAATGCAATTATAACCAACAATATCCGCCACACTAACAAAAGCATCTTCTTCTTCTGAAAAATAACCATAATTACCAATAATTCTATTTATATCATTTGTCGTTGATAGCTGACTAGAATCATTTTGTAAAAGTTTTTTCAAATCCATATTATTCTTTTTAATAAAATCCAATACATCATCATTTAACATACATGAACCTCCATAATAGCTTCTTCTACTACATTATAACATATTGCAATTTATTTTAATATTTAATCAAAAGAAAAAGATTGCATTTCTGCAATCAATTATATTTATATTGGTGTCCTGTACAGGGCTTGAACCTGTTACCCACTGATTAAGAGTCATTTTTTATCGTTATTACCTATTTTATATGGTATTATAAATTGCTATATTTAAAAGGAAAATTGCAGATTCAGTATAACACAATATCACAAATTATCACATCATATTATAAATTTGTACGTATATTATACGTATTTTTATATATGAGGGTATTTTTAAAATTACTTCTTTACTTTAACAAACGCACCATCAGTAGTTTAATATTCACACATTGATACTACACTTGATAAAGAAGTTGTAGATGTATTTAATGATTTATTTAACGAAAGAAAAAAGGTAACTAATTAAACATTAGTTGCTTTTTTTCTATTTCTAAATTCTTTTATCTTATAGGAAATCGGACATCAAATAATTTTCTTATTTCTAATATTTCAAGTTTCAAGTCATCACAAGAAATACTTAAAGCATAATGGAAAGGTATAATTTGGCTCTTGTAATGTTCATTTTGATTTAACAACACTTTTTTTCTAGTTAAATCTTCTTTTTCAAATTCAAAGTCAATAGTCCATTTATCTTTGTTTTTAAAAAAGTATCTGATTTTTGGAAAAAACTGATTTATTCCATCAAAACTTCCACTAAAGTTATCCTTCATTTTCTTTTCAATCCACACTCTCAATGCTGCTAAATATATTATTTTGTTTAATGATTGAAGTTCAAAAGAATTTGTCAAAATATTTCCATCAAAATCATCTATAAACTTTACTAAATCATCATTTGAAAGTTCCCCAATAGAATAACTATCATCATAATGAAATATCTTGTGTCTTTCATCATCCTTTTCCCACTTCATATCTTTTTCTATTAATAATTTTAACCACGGTTTTAATTTTTCCCTTGGATCAATTGCATAATATAAATTTTCTATATTAAGAATACTTTCTGCCTCAGGAAGAAAAATATCATTAACATAGACAATATTCTCTATCATATCAATACTTTTATATTTAAATATTCCAGAATATTGGCTATTAACTATATTAATAAAATTTATATTATGTGTAAATATAATAACTTTTTTTCCATTAATAATCAATCTATTTATAATATCAAAAACTATTTCATATTGCTTTTTAATATCGTAACTGCTTAAAGGGTCATCTATAATTATAGTATCTTTATTACTATATTCAAATTCCAAAATATTTATCAAAAACACTATATAATTTAATTCACCCGTACTATAGGTTTTTGCTTCTCTTCTTAGATTTAAAGTTACTACTTTTTCCACATTATCAATTCCTATAGTAATATCCTCATCTTTAAACACCTTTTTTAAAATATTTTTTATCTTTCCCCAGTTATTAGTTAAATTGCTAAAGAAAATGTCTCTTTCTTTTTCGAATTTTACTATTTCAGCATTTATTTCTTCAATTTTAGTCTTACTTAATAAAAGTTTATTAATATTCTTCTCATCTTCACCAGCAATTATATAGTTTACGACCACTTTATCATTAATGTTATTATTCGCAACAAATTCAGACATTTCTCTTATATCTTCCATAATCTGTTTTTTATTTTTATTACTTTCAATTCTATATTTATTGATTAATTTATCTAAATTATCATTAAATAAAGTTTGTCTCTCTTTGTATATTTCTATAATACTCTTATCATGATTATAGCCACAAACGGGGCAAGTAGTTTCAGTTTCATCCACTGCCTTTTGTAAATTATTTAAGGCTTCTAATATAAATTTATCTTTTATTTGATTTAATTCTTCACCAAGTAATTTTAATTGTACTAAACCTTCTACATTTTGTAAGATAAATCTTTTTTTACTTTCGTCTTTATATCCTAAAAGCAAATTTAGTTTTTCAATTTTAAAGTTTAAAATCCCATTTTCATTATTATTATAAACATCTTTACAATAAGTAGAATATTCTTGCGCTTTATGAGCACTTGTAATTTCAAATTTTTTAAAACATTTATTTTTAAAATCTAATTCTTCAAATAGTTCTTGTTTTTTAAAATTTAGTTTTTCAATATCAACAGTTCTAATTGATATTTTTATTTTATTTTTTTCTTTTAGTATTTTATCTTTGCAATCATTATAACTAAAAAAACCTAACAATGGATGAGTTGCTTTTATAGTATCGTAAATTGTGGTTTTACCTATACCATTGGGTCCTAAATAAATAGCATTATCATTTTGAATACTACATTCATCTGAATACTCAATCCAATCTCCCTTAAAATCAGTCTTGCAAAATAACATATCTATTCCTCCTTTAAGAAAAAAGCAGCAACAAAACTATGAAGTTTTATTACTGCTTAACTCTAATTAAGTATATCGCTTTTTGTAAAAATTTGCAAGTTAAATAAAAAAGATACGTACATACGTATCTTTAAATTACAAATTTGGTGTCCTGTACAGGGCTTGAACCTGTGACCCACTGATTAAGAGTCAGTTGCTCTACCAACTGAGCTAACAAGACATTTTTAATATGTTTATATTATAACATATTTCTTTTCATTATCAAGTAAAAAAATAATATTTAAACAAAAAAACTCAAGCATGATACTTGAGTTAATTACTATTCAGTTCTTAAGGCTTCTACTGGATCTTTTTTAGATGCCATAATAGCTGGTATATAGCCCCCTATTATTGTTAAAGTTAAGCTTATTAATATTAGGATACCTGCATGAATTGGGTTTAATACCGCTACATTTGGTAAGTCTGTAAGTCCTTCTATTAAAGAGTTGGCTGGGAATACAAGCAATCTTGCAATTATTATTCCAAGTATTCCAGAAGTAAGCCCCACGATAAAGGTTTCGGCATTAAATACTCTTGCAATATCTTTTTTTCTAGCACCTAATGATCTTAATATTCCTATTTCTTTGGTTCTTTCTAAAACTGATATATAAGTAATAATACCAATCATTATTGATGATACTATTAAAGCAATTGAAGAGAATGCAACTAATACTATAGTAATAGCATTCATAATATTACCTGATAAAGATGAGAAGGTTGATGATAAGTCATTATATAATATTTTATCTTCATCTTTTAAATCTTTATTATATTTATCTAAGTATTCTATAATTTGTTCTTTATCATTAAAATCATCGGGATAAAGGTTTATCATGAAAGGAATATTATTACCACCTAAAGTAGATAATATCATATTTTTTTCTTCGATTCCTTCTTTGGTTGTTAAGTCAAACTTTTCCCCTGTTAAAACATTATAATCTGCGTCAGTTTGCTTTAAAACTACTTTTGATTTCATTGAATCTTCAATTATAGATTCAATTAATTCTTCTTGATAACCAATTCCTTCTGATAATACAGCAAATTTAAGGTCCTCTTTAAGTCTAATTATTCCGCTAACTTTTAAAGTAATGTTTTCATTACTATCATAAGCTTTATTTAAGTCGTTATTAATCGTGAAATAGTCATCTATTGGTATATAATAATTATCATTAGTTATTAATTTGATTTCACTGCCAATAACTTTTTCAAAATTTATGCTTTTGGCATTTTTATCAAGTCCTAGAGCTTCAACTATTATACTATGTACTTTATTAGCTGTATTTACAACGATAACAATATCTTCTTTATTTTTTGGGTATTCACCATATAATAAATCATAATTTGTTTCTAAATAACTTGCTTTTGTTTTATCAACTTGTTTTGGTATTGATTGAAAAGCAGCCAATCTAGAATTAATAGGTTTTATTACATCATTATCTTTTCTAAATAAATTTAATGGCATCATACTTGTATATGAAACACCAGTTAATAAAGTTTCATCCATTTTTTTTATATAATCCATATATTCATTATTAATTTTATTTGTATGAATAGCGGTTTCTTGAATTGACTCATAGGGATAAATTACTTGAACATCAGGAAATTTATCATCACCGCCGATACCCATAGCTTCATTACGAATTTGCATCATTTCTTCCATGTCTAATTCCATACTACTTTGACTAATCATAATTGGAAATGAAGATATTGTTTCTGCTTCAAACTTATCTATTTGTTTATCAAATCCATTTGATAAAGATAGAATTAAGGCTATTCCAATAATACCAATACTTGATGCAAAAGCTGTTAATAAAGTTCTCCCTTTTTTAGTAATAATATTATTAAATGATAGCTTTAAGGCTGTTAAGAAGTTCATAGATGTTTTTCTAATGTTATATTCTTTTTGTTCATCATCTTCTGTTATTGGGTTAGAGTCAGTTAATAATTCTCCATCTTTTAATTCAACAATTCTATTTGAATAATCATGCGCGAGTTTTGAATTATGGGTTACCATTATAACTAACTTATCTTTAGCTATTTCTTTAATTAAATCCATGATTTGAATACTTGTAGTTGAGTCTAATGCACCGGTTGGTTCATCGGCTAAGATGATATCTGGATCATTGGCAAGTGCTCTAGCAATCGCTACCCTTTGCATTTGACCACCAGATAATTGATTTGGTTTTTTATGCATATGGTCTTTTAGACCAACTTTTTTTAATACTTCGGTTGCTTTTTTTCGTCTTTTTGATGCTGAGATACCACTTAATGTCATTCCCATTTCAACGTTATCTAAAACTGAAATATGACTAATTAAATTATAACTTTGAAAGACAAATCCAATACAATTATTACGATATGCATCCCAATCTTCATTTTTAAAATCTTTGGTTGATTTACCATTTATAATTAAATCACCACTATCATAACGATCTAATCCACCAACAATATTAAGTAATGTTGTTTTTCCTGAACCACTTGGTCCTAGAATCGCTACAAATTCACTTTTACGAAACTTTAACGTAAGGCTTTTTAAAGCATGTTGTGTAAAACTACCAGTTGTATAACTTTTCTTTATTTTTTTTAATTCTAACATTTTTTCTCCTTTATATTAACTTTATTCATTAACAATTATTTTTTTAATGTTTTTGTTTTGTTTTTTGTAACAATCTTTTCTAACTCATCATAAACATCATCATAATTATCATTAGTATCAATTGAAAATTTTATTCTTAACTTTCCATTATTAACCAATTTAATTATTTTGTCTTTATTTTGATCAAAATAATGTTCAGCTACTATTTTCGCACGATATTCTTTTAATTGTTGTAAATTTAATTCATGAATTTCTTTATCTTCTTTAGTATTTGTTTTTTGATTATTTATTGTTAATTTATCCAATTGTTGTTTACTGTTATGTAGCTCAAATCTTTGAGTTTTTAAAAGTTTATATAGCCTTTTTTGTTCTTTAGTTACTGCCGCGCTAAGGTAAATGGCAACACCTGCTGAAAGCGTTGAATATATAACACCTGACTTAATAAATTCTCCAATAGTTCTAGTAACAGGATCTGCTATTGGGTATAGACTTAAGAAAAGTGCTGGCCAGATAGCAACAAATAACCAACCATATTTTTTTATTTTGCTTTTTAAAACTTCACCATATAAAATTTGACCTTCACTATATTTTATATCATCTCTTAGACCTTCAATTTTATTTTCTTCATTTAGTATTTCAACAATGTTATTAGTGTTATTTCTAGTTGTAAGAGTTCCATCATCATTACTAACAACAACTTTATCATTTATATATAAATATTCTTTATTCATAAATTCCTCCACAGTATAAGTATACCATAATTTTTTTTATATTCTTTCTTTACTATAAAAAAACTAACAATTAATGTTAGTAATTATCATATCATTTACAAATCTACCGTCATCAAACACTTTCACATTTGTTAGTTTTTCTTTCTCAAATATAATATATGTCTATATTTTATGCCGTTTTCCTCAAGCAATTGATCCGCATTTTCTATCCAGTCGTTTTTATCAAATGCCGGAAAAAAAGTATCAGCTTGTTCAAATGAAGCATTAATTTCAGTTAAATACATTGAATCAACATAAGGGGAAAAAGCCTTATAAATTTGTCCGCCACCGATTACATAAAAATATGAATCTGGATTATTTTTTACAAATTCCAATACATCTTTTACATTTCTAAAAACTGTTAAACTATCATTTGAAATTATATTGACATCATTTGTTAAAACAATATATTTTCTTCCTTGTAATTTTTGGGGTAATGATTCATAAGTTTTTCTTCCCATTATTATATAAGAACCCATAGTTTTTTCTTTAAAAAAATGTAAGTCTTCTTTTATTTTCCAAATTAAATCATTTTGGTATCCCAACTCCAAGTTTCTGCCAATTGCTGCAATTAAACTTAAATTTTTCATTGTGAAATCCTAAATTTAATTGGTCCATGATGTTTATAATTCGTTACTTTTATATCTTTTAAATCACGAGAATTATCAAAATCTTCAAATTCTTTTACATCGGGGTTTAACCATAATTGGGGAGCTGGTAAGTCTTCTAACTCTTCCCCTCTTTTAATTTGTTCTTTTATTCCTTCAACTTGATCAACATAAATATGTGGATCATTTAAGCTCCATCTCATTATTCCCGGTTTGTAACCTGTAACATGAGCAATCATATTTCCTAAAGTTGCATATTGAGTAACATTAAATGGAAGACCTAACGGAACATCACATGATCTTTGATGTACCCAAAAATTAATCTTTCCATCTAAAACATTCCATTCTGTTGACCAAACACATGAAGGTAAAACTGCTGTTGGCATAAATTCATCTTGCCATAGACTCTTAACCATCCTACGATCAGTTGGATTAGTTCTAATTGTTTTTATTAAATTTTCCATCATTTTATATCGATCAGCGATAAAACCATAAGCTGTACCAATAGTATGAGCATTATCTATACCAAAATCTTTAACTATTTCTTTTTTTATTAATCCTTCTTTTTCATCTGGTACCATTTGTGTAGCACGCCATTTACCATCCTCACCAATTTCCCATTCATCCCAAATTTTAACTTTTCTTTCTTGAAGCCATCTAACATCATTTGATTGTGCTTGATAAATCCATAACATTTCTAAAATAGCATTTTTAAAATACAATTGTTTGGTAGTTAAAACTGGAAATTCTTTTTCTAAATCAAACTCTAAATAATAACCGTCAATTTTTATAGAATTTGTTCCTGTTCTGTTTTCTACCTCTACTCCTTCATCTAATATTTTTTTACATAATTTTAGATATTCTTTGTCCCATTTTGTCACAATAAAATTCCTCCTTCTAATTTATTCTTTACATCAAAATTGGCTTATTTTTCTGATTCACTAGACACTTTTTCTATTTTTTATATCTCCTTTACTAATCACATTTGTATCTTTAGTTGAATTCATAAATCTTACCTATGTAACTAATTATATAATAATATCACTATATTATCAATTGAATTAATAAATTATATAACCTATATATACATAATTTATTAATTCAAAAAAAGACTAAGTATATTACTTAATCGAGTTAACTTTGAACATTTTTATTTATAAAAACTCCCATAATTTATGGGAGTTTAATATCTAAATGGTGGACAATACAGGACTCGAACCTGTGACCTCTACGATGTCAACGTAGCACTCTAACCAACTGAGCTAATCGTCCATATGTATTTATATTATATAATATTTTTTAAATATATACAATATAAACATAAAAAAAGAGATGTTATCTTTTCATCCCTTTTACTCCTTTAGCACCTTTTAAACCATTAAAGTTTTTTAAAATATTAGTTTCAAATGAATATACTTTTTTACTACGAGTTTTAAAATCTTTAATTGCAATTGATAGCATTTCATCTAATAATTGTGGATATGGTTTATTTGTTTTATCCCATAAGTAGAATGATAATGATCCAGGGATTGTATTTGGTTCATTAACATAAACTTTGTCTTTCTTTTTATCAATCAAGAAATCAATTCTAGCAACTCCACTTAAATTCATTATTTTAAATGTTTCTTTGGCTAATTCTTTTACTTCCTCATGCAATTTATCACTAATTCTAGCAGGTATTACTCTATTTGTTGCAACCATACCTTTAGTCGTTGAACCTTTACTTTTTCCAATATATTTATCAGCATAAGTTAAAAATTCTTCGGTACTGATAACTTCTTCAATAACACTTGCTTCTTGATAGTTATAGTTTCCAAGTACACTACAGTTAACTTCAACTAAATTTTCAATTACTTTTTCAACTACAATTTTAACATCATATTTGATTGCTTCATTAATTGCTTCTTCAATTTTATCTTCATTTTTTACAAGAGTAATCCCAACACTACTACCTAATGTTGCTGGTTTTACAATAACAGGATATCCAATTTTTTTTATTTCTTTTAAGATTTCTTCTTTAGTATCATAATAATTTACATCATAAAACCAAGTATAAGGAACAATTGGTAAACCAACTGAACTCATAATTTGTTTCATAACAACTTTATCTTGGCCAATCGCTGATCCTAGAACTTTACTTCCAACATATGGAACACCTAGCGTTTCTAAATAGCCTTGAATTGAACCATCTTCAGCATTGTTACCATGTACAATTGGAAACATAATATCAATTTCAGTTACGATTTTCTTAAACAATCCTAATGATTGTAAAACAATAGACCCTTCTTTTTTGTATACAGCAACCTTAGTAGCGTATTTTTTAAGATGATCAAAATCTTTGTAAACATCGATATCCATAAGCATTTTTCCAGTATACCAAATACGATCTTTGCTAATATAAATAGGCACTATCTCATATTTTTCTGTGTCCATGTGATTCATTGCTTGAACAGCTGAAATAATACTTACCTCATGCTCAACTGTTTCTCCACCAAATATAACTCCAACTTTAATTTTCATAACTCTTCACTCCTATTCGTTAAATATATCAGGTAAATCATTTTCTAATAAGGCATATGTTTCTTTACCTTGTAGTTCTTGAATTAACAAGAAAGCTTCTTTAATGTCATTTAAAACATGAATGTTTTTTTCTTTATATTTTTTTTCAATTAAACCATCATATATTGGTTTAGTTTGTTCCGCGCCGACTAATATAACTTCGTCAGCAACTGATGCAATATAATTACCAAATTCCTTATTTAATTTATATTGTTCATCACCCAAATCAATCATTCCTGGTGTTACAACAATTTTTTTCCCTGGCATCATTGATAATACTTCTAAAGCCATTTTTGATCCAACAGGATTAGAATTATAAGCATCATCAATAATATTAATCTTCCCATATTTTTTAAGTTCTAAACGATGTGGAATTGAATTAACTGATCTTACTCCTAATTGTAGTTGTTCAATCGATAGTCCGAATTCTTTTCCAAGAGCAATTCCGGCTAAAATATTATATATATTAGCTTTTCCTAATAATCTCGTTTCAAATTGATAAGTTTCTTGATCACCTTTAAAATTTACATCAAAGGTTGTTCCCGTATATGATAATTTAATATTTGATGCTCTAACATCAACATCTTTATTATCGATACCAATCCATAATATTTTACAATTATTTTTTAATTTATAACTTACTTGATACTCATCATCCCTATTAAGTATACCAATTCCATCACTTGGTAATGATTCAATTAATTCGAATTTACCAGCTTGAATATTTTCACGACTTCCAAATGATTCTAAATGAGCAACACCTATTTTAGTTAAAATACCATATTTAGGTTTCATTAAATCACAAATCTCTTTAATTTCACCTTTTTTAAAAGCACCCATTTCAGCAATAAATATATCACTAAATTTATCTAAATAATTATTAACAGAGTTAATTAAACCGTAAGTCGTATTGAAATTTTGAGGTGTTGCAAAAGAATTAAACTTCACATTCAAAATATCATTTAAAATGTTTTTGCTACTTGTTTTTCCATAACTTCCTGTAACTCCGATTACTTTCATTGTTTTCATTTCTTTTAATTTTCTAACAGCTTGTCTTCGATAATAATAAAACACCTGTTTTTCAATTGGCTTATTAATAATATTAGCCAACCAAACTATTAAGAAATTAACAAAGATTAAAATTGGTGTTAAAATTTGATAATATTTTATATAATTAATGTCATTTCTAAAGTAAAAGTAATAAATAACAAAAGGTAGTAAATAAATTACGGTAATTGTTGCTATTAATCGTCTAACCCTCTTAGTTATGACTAATGGTTTTTTTGATTGTTCATGTTTCATTTCCATTGAGTATATTGAACTAAGAATAAAATAAATAAGAGCGAAACTTAAAATAGAAATTGTATCATTTAAATAGCTGTTACATACTAGAACTAAAATAATAACTAGTTCTTTAAAATTAAAAGCTTTTTTAAAATTCTTATGAATCCATTTTAAATAGCGATTACCATCATTATACCAATTTTGTTGAAGCATATGTAATGCTTTTTTAGTTCTAATAATTAAATAAAAGATTACTGGTATTAATGATAAAACAAACATTTCTATTTTCATTTATTATGACCTCCTAACAAGCTATTAATCATATTGGTTACTTGATTTAGACGTTCAAGATAAGCATAGTGAGTTGCACCATTAAGGACTACTAAGCCCGCATCTGGTATTAATTTTTCTAATTCATGAGCATCATCTAATGAGACTGCTTCATCTAGGTCCCCCCAAACAATTAAAGTTGGGCACTTAATTTTTTTAACGTCCTCACTTATATCTAAATTAACAGTATTAACAAGCACTTGTCTCATAATCGGACTAGCATTTCGATAGTCGGTTGATCCAATTCTCTTTTTGGCAAATTCTTCAAATTTTTTTAATCCCGGTATTTTTTTTAATCCTTTTAACACTTTTGTTTTTAAAGTTATTTTGTTATTATCGCTCTTAAAGGGACTACCAAGTACGACTAATTTATTTACTTCATAAGTACTGGCAAAAAGTAAACTAACTTTACCTCCAAATGAGTGACCAACAAAACTTGGGTTTGTTATATTAAGATTATCTAAGAGTTCTTTAATTGCATCTTTATAATCAAATACGGTCCATGGGTATAATGGTTCATCGCTTTTACCATGACCTGGTAAATCAACAATTATAATCTTATAATCATTACTTAAACGATCCGCAATTGGTTTCATCATTTCAATGTTTTGGCCCCAACCGTGCAAAAAAATGACAGGTTGTCCTGAATCATTACCATAAACAATATAATTGATATTGATACCTTTGATTTTCATATTATCACCGCAACTTTATTATATCTTTTTTTCATTCCTTAGTAAAGTTATTATTTACTTTTACATGTAAATGTAAATAGACTTAACCTAAAAATGGTCAAGTCTATTTATCAGAAGAAACTTTTATTATATTGTCATTTACTTCCATAACCGTTACAAAACTTCCATTTTCTAAAGTAACATCTGAAGTTGCCAACCAAAGTTGACCGTCAACTTTTACTTCACCTAATTGATTTTTAGAAATTGGCGAAATTACTTGTCCACGCATTCCAATTAAATGCTTAATTCCCTTTTTTTGACGGTATTTTGCTAATAGTTTTAACAGTGTTGGACGAGTTGTTATTAATAAAATTATGCCCAAAACAATAAAAACAATAAACTGAACTGTAAAACTATCTATAAAAAATGTCAAAATTAAAGAAACAATTGCACTTGTAACAAACCATATAGTTGTTAAATGGATAGTCATTAATTCAACGATTATTAATAAAATAACAATTGCAAGCCATATATAAGTCATTAAATCACCTAAACTCATTATACCCTTAACTATGGATTTTAGCAACTATTTCACTCTTCAATTATAAATTTTGGATTATTATTTAACAACTCCTTTAAATCTTTGTTTGAACAATATATTTTGATTTTAATTAAATTAATTCCATTAAGTTCAATCTTATTTATTTCATCTTTAAAACCATTTTGATCAAGAATCTTTTTATATGATTCTTCAAATTTTTTAATATTTTTATTGATTGTTGTTTCTTTAAATTGATAATAATTAAGTTTACTTGATAATTTTTTTTCATATAAATAATTTATTTTAGGATAGACCCCTAAGACTTTTATATTAGTACCACTAAAATACTTATTAATGTTTCTAGAAGTTATACTTATGTCTTTTACAGTCAAATTATAAATTTTATATTCATTTTCATACTTTGAATTGATTTCATCAAACACTGGTTTAAGATCTTTTTTTTGATTTATTGCTAATAAAATATTGATACTTAAAAAAAGGAATAAAATAGCAATTATTTTTTTAGTCATATTTTGCCTCCACTATTTCTAGTCTAACCTAACACGACTTTTTTAAACAAAAAATGGATTAAAAAAAACTATTCTTCAATAGTTTTTTCTGATAGTTTTTTATAATAATCATATCTTTCCATAGCTGTCTTTTTTTGATTTTCAAGCAAAATATCAGCTTGTTCTGGATTGATCTTTTTAAGTGTTGTATATCTTGTTTGACTGTTTAGGAATTCTTCATATTGATCAAAATCAATATCCTTACTATCTAAACTAAATTCTTTTGTCACCGGATTATATCTAAATATTGGGAAATAACCCGATTTGGTAGCATTCTTTTCACTTGCTAAACTGTTAGTCATTCCACCTTTAATACCATGGGCGATACAAGGACTATAAGCAATAACAATTGATGGTCCATTGTAACTTGCGGCCTCATTAAAGGTTTTTATTAATTGCATAGGATTCGCACCTAAACTAACTTGTGCGACATAAACATGTGGGTATGACAATGCAATTCTTGCTAAGTCTTTACGAGCAACTTGTTTCCCACTTGCTGCAAATGGTGCAACGCTTCCCATTGGACTTGATTTTGAAGATTGACCACCAGTATTTGAATATACTTGAGTATCGAGTACTAAAATATTTACATTATCACTGCTTGCTAAAACATGATCAATACCACCAAAACCAATATCATAAGCCCATCCATCACCACCAATTGTCCAAATAGTGCGACTCTTAATATATTCTTTTAATTCACTTAACTCTTTTGGAGCAGTCTTATAATCTATTTTTTCATATACCTCTTTAGTAATCTCAAAATCATCATAATTTTCTAACCATTGATTAAATAATTCTTTATTTTCATTATCAAGATTAGCTTCCATTACTTTTCTAACACGATTACGCATAACATTTGATGCTACTAACATACCATAACCATATTCGGCATTATCTTCAAATAATGATGAAGCCCAAGGAACCGTATAAGGCATGCTTGGTGCACTAGCGCCATAAATTGATGAACATCCAGTCGCATTAGCAATAACCATACGATCGCCAAATAACTGAGTTAATAATTTAATGTATGCAGTTTCACCACATCCCGCACATGCTCCGTGGAAACTAAATTTAGGTTCTCTTAATTGAGTTCCTTTAATAGTTGTGGCTGGCAACATATTTTTTTCAGTGATATTATTGAATAAATAATCAGCAATATCTTGTTCTTGATTTTTGATTTCACCAGTTAAGTCTTTTGGCACTAAAGCTTTTTGACCACCTTTTCCAGGACAAATATTAACACATAAATGACATCCTGTACAATCCTTAACTGATACACTTATTATATAGTAATAATCACTAAAGCGTTTTTCAATTGGTTTAATACATCTGCTTTTAACATAATCGGGAGCTTTTTGATATTCTTCTTCACTTAAATGGAATGGACGAATAACCGCATGTGGGCAAACAAATGAACATTGTGTACATTGAATACAGTTACTACTTATCCAGCTTGGAACAGATTCACTAATTGCTCTTTTTTCCATTTTAGTTGTTCCACCGTCAAAAGTTCCGTCAGGATTATTTAAAAATGCTGATGTTGGAAGTTCATTTCCTTCTCTTCTTGACATTTTTTCAAAAACACCATCAAATAAATTGTTTAATTTTGGTTCTTTACCATCAATTGTAACATCTATTTCTTTTAAATAATCACCAACTTGATCAATCGCATCATAGTTAGATTGAACAACTTGTTCACCTTTATATGAGAAGGCTTTATTAATCATTTCTTTCATTTCTTTAATTGCAAAATCGTAGTCAACAATATTAGTAACTTTCATAATCGCGGCTTGCATAATCATACTAATACGATTTCTTAAACCATTTTTGCGGGCTAATTCATGAGCATTAATAATATAAAATTTAACATTACGGTCTTTTATAATTTGTTTCATTTCAGCCGTTAATAAATCTT
>JAQWBL010000002.1:0-76343 GCA_028706395.1 Bacilli bacterium
TTAGTAAATACTTGAGTCATTCCAATTTTACGACCTAAGATTCCTTTCATATTTTCTTCCTCCTACATTTGTATTTTATAATTTAATTTTAATATCAACACCACTTGGAATATCTAAATGAGTTAATGCCTCAATTGTTTCCTTACTTGGATTATTGATATCAATAAGTCTTTTGTGTGTTCTTTTTTCAAATTGTTCTTGTGAATCTTTATATTTATGAACAGCTCTTAAAATAGTGATTTTTTCAACTTCCGTTGGTAACGGAACCGGTCCACTTATTTCTCCACCTGTTCTCTTCACTGTTTGAATGATTTTTGCACATGCAGTATCTAAACTTTTGTGTTCAAATGCCTTCAATTTGATACGAACTTTGGTTTTTGACATCTTTCTTCCTCCCTTCGCCTACCTCTAGTGTAGACTAACTCCGCACGAATAACTTAATACGCCATGTAATATTTAACAACTCAACCTGGTGTATCAACAACCTCGCACATCAATGCTTCACACACACCAAAGATTATACACACATATTCTATGTAATGCAAGTGTTTTTGATTACTTTTTTAAGTTTTTTACTAATTTATTTTTTTTAATATTTTAGATAAGTCCTCAATTGTTTTATCAATATTTCTCATTCCATTGCCAACTGGATAGTAGGTTGGATAAATATTGTATTCAATATTATTGATTACCCTTTTAAATGTAACCTGGCGGCATTTTGAAACCTGAATATTTTCATCTAAAACAATACTACTCACCTGATTACCAAAAGTTACAATAATTTTAGGTCTCACTAAATCTATTTCCTTATATAGTAGATCTAAATATTTTTTAAAAACTAAATCCGGCAACGGCCTTGCATCAATTTGAGTACATTTACCTAAATTTGTAATAAAATATTTGTGTTTTTCGACATTCTCGTAAACTAAATCAGCAAATTTTTCATCCCAATCTTTTCCTTTTCTTATCATTATCTCATCATAAATATCTTTATCCAATAAATCTAATTCATAAAACAATTTCCAAATGTTTTTAGAACCAATCCAAGGTAATCTTCTTCCTTTCCATTCATTGAAAGAAGCAATATTTTTTGCAGTGGGATTCATAAACACAAAAAGAACTAGTGGTTTTTTTCTACAACCCCCACTATATATAGGATGAAGTTCTTTAGAACCATATTCTAATTGTAATTTGTCATATTCTTTATTTAATTCTTTAAAGTTCATAATTTCACCGTTCTAATTATATAATAATTACTAAAAATTTACAAAAAAAGATCAAACAAACTTTGATCTCTAAATATATTATTTAACAAATGGTACTAAAGCCATTAAACGAGCTTTTTTAACTTCACCAGCAATGTGTCTTTGATGTTTCGCACATGCGCCAGTAATTCTTCGTGGTAAAATTTTACCTTTATCAGCGCTTATATATTTTTTTACAATTTCAACGTCTTTATAATCTACAGTTTTACCTGCACACATTTGACATATTTTTTTCTTTTTTCTAAAAAATTCAGCCATTTGATTCCTCCTTATTAATCTATATCTTCATCAGTATCATCTAGTGTAACGATATCTCCCATATTACTATAAGCATCATCACCGCTACCTAAATCAAATCCTTGATAACTATTGTTATCTTGGTAATCGTATGGACTATTTCCAAAACTATTATTGTTATAGTTTCCACTTGTATTTCTCGCTTGCGCTTGAGCTTTTGATTCTAAAAATTGAACATTATCTGATACAACATCGAATGTATATCTCTTATTACCATCTTTATCATCATAAGATCCTGTTTGAATTCTTCCATCAACTGAAATTAAACTACCTTTATCTAAATAATTACATATAATTTCAGCTTGTTTTCTCCAAGCAATAACGCCAATAAAATCAGCCTCTCTTTGGCCTTGGTTATTACTGAAAGTTCTATTAACAGCAACAGTAAATCTTGTAAAAGGTATTTGACTGTTAGTATAACGTAGTTCTGGCTTTGCTGTTATTCTTCCTACTAAAGATACGCGGTTCATATTACACCTTCCCTTTTTAATCTAATTTTGTTATTAAATGTCTAATTACTTCTTTATTGATTAAAGCTAAACGATTAAATTCATTAATTGCTTTGTCATCATTAGCTTCAACATTAAAAAGAAAATAGTATCCACTTTTGAACTTTTTAATTTCATATGCTAAATCTCTTTTTCCATAATCTTTAAAGTTAGTTATCTTTCCACCATTAGTGACTAAAATATTTTCAAAGTTTTTAGCAACTTCTTTTATTTCTTCTTCTCCTAACGTTGGTCTAACAATAAACATAATTTCATAGTTTCTCATTATTCCACCTCCTTATGGTCTTTGGCTTTTTAAAGCAAGGAGTAATTTAATACTCGCGATTTGATTATAACAAACTTGTTTAAATTTGTAAACCGTTATTTTGCTTTTTATGGTTGACAACCCAAATTTTATATATCCCTATTCCTTATTATATTATACATTAAATCGAAAATGACATATATCTCCGTCATTCATAACATAGTCTTTTCCTTCAAGTCGCATTTTTCCGGCTTCCTTGACAGCCTTTTCACTACCTAGTTCTTTTAAATCATTATAAGCAATTACTTCAGCGCGAATAAAACCTTTTTCAAAATCAGTATGAATAACCCCCGCACAAGCCGGAGCCTTCATTCCTTTTTTAAAAGTCCATGCTCGCACTTCTTCTTTACCAATTGTAAAATAAGTAGCTAATCCAAGGAGATCATAAGTTACATTAATTAACTTATTTAAACCACTGTCTTCAAGTCCTAGATCCTGTAAAAAATCAGTTTTTTCTTCATCAGATAGTTCATTTAATTCGGCCTCTATTTTTACACATAAACTAATAACTGAAGCACCTTCTTTTGAAGCATACTCACGGATTTGACTTACATACTTATTTTCACTATATAAATTTTCTTCATTTACATTGGCAATATATATAATTGGTTTTTGAGTCAATAAATTAAAATGTTTAACAAAACTTAATTCTTCTTCATCAAACGATAAGCTTCGAACTGGAATATTTTGTTCTAAAGCTTTTTGAATTTTTGTTAATACCTCAATTTCTTTTAAAATAAGTTTGTCTTTTGACATTGCACCCTTCTTACCAATTCGATTAATCCTATTAGTAATAACTTCTAAATCCGCTAGCATTAGTTCAATACCAACAATTTCAATGTCACGAATAGGGTCTACTTCACCTTCAACGTGAATGACATTAGAATCATCAAAGCAACGGACAACTTCACAAATTGCATCAACTTCCCTAATATTGGCCAAGAATTGATTTCCTAAGCCTTCACCAACAGAAGCACCTTTTACTAATCCAGCAATATCGATAAATTCAAATGTTGTTGGTACTGTTCGATCAGGAATTGATAACTCTGTTAAAAAGTCTAATCGTTTATCAGGTACAAGTACAACACCTTGATTAGGTTCAATAGTTGCGAAGGGATAATTTGCTGCTAAAATATTTTGTTTTGTAATAGCATTAAATAAAGTTGATTTTCCAACATTTGGAAGCCCCACAATACCAGCTTTTAAACTCATAATTTTCACCTCATATAAATTTCTAACTGTTGTATTATATCATAACTATTTATGATAGACAATGTCATAAAATAAAGGAACAAGTTTCTCTTGTCCCTCAAATTTTAAAGAGCCGGATATGTGCTGGTGCCAAGTGGTAAACCAATTATAAACCAACAAACAATAATCAATAAAATCAAACCTGCTACAATCAAAATAGTTGGCATTAATAAACGATAAGTTCCAAATATTGTGATTTTTTTATCTTCATTATATTTTTGAATAAATCCTAACATAATAATGAAATATACATAAATAGGAGTCATAGATTTTCCTATTCCATCCGCCATCTTAAAAATAAATTGAGTAAAATCAGGTGTAATATTTGAACGCATAAACAAAGGTACAATCATTGGAGCCATTAACGCCCATTTACCAATAGTTGATGGAATAAATATTCCCATTATTACAGTAACGATAAATAACGTTATAATTAATGGAAGTCCTGAAAACTCTAATGTACTCATAAAACTAATTAAATTAGAAGCAATAACTTCTCCTACATTAGTCCAATTAATAATAGCAATGATTTGAGTAGTAAAGAATAATAGTGTTAAAATATAACCAATTCCATACAATTCTTTTGAAACACTTTTACTATAATCAGCAGTGTTCTTAGTTATTTTTCTATAAACATATGTTATAAACATTATAATCCCTAACATTATATAAGGAAAACCCTCTTTAAATGGAGCATTATCTGAAAATAAGCTTGCAAAATAAGTAGAACTTTCAGAATCTAATAATATTCCTGAAAAAGGCAGTCCAGGGATTATTGAATAAATCAATATACCTACAAAAAATATAAAGATGGTAGAAGCAACTATTATTGCCTTTTTATTATCCTTAGGATCGATATCTTCAATTATTTCTTCTTCGATTTCATCCTTTTTTCTTTTAGTTAATTTAGGAGATATTCTTTTTTCTAAACTGTATGTTAAAAGTAATGCCACAAGAATTAATGTTGAAATTGATATATAAAAATTAGACATTAAATGATATTTATAATTTTTATCAACATCTATCTTAGCAGCTTGTTCAGTTAAAATTCCTAATAAATAATCATTGTTATCACTAACAAACCCAGCTCCATAAGCAAGTGTAAGCCCTAAAAAGACAGTAATAATTCCAAGAATAGGATTCTTTCCTAATTCTTTATACATCAATGCAACAAGTGGCATTAATAATAAATAGCTATAATCGCCTACAAACGAAAATAATGCACTTATTATTAAAACTAAAAATGTCAGAACAAATGGTTTAAGTTTTTTTAAAGGTGTAACTAATGGTTTTATAATACCACTAAAATCTATAAAACTAACAGTTATTAATGACACAATTAACAACCCTAGTGGTTCAAGAACTTGAAAATTAGTTATAGCGCCTCCTAAAAGAAACTTAATACCTTCTATTGAAAAAATATTTTTAACTGTTATTAGTGAAGTTTCAAGATTATTATTAACAATAGTTGTTTTTTGACCCTCCAATCCTAATAAAGATAAGATTGAACTTATAATCATAGTTAAAATCGCTATTAATATAATTACAAATATCGGGTTAATATTTCTTTTTATTTGATCTTTTTTCTTCTTCATAAATCCTCCTAGTAAGTTATAATCTTTTTCAACTTTTTATTGAATTCAATTCTTGGAAGCATAATACTTCTATCGCAATTGCAGCACTTTATTTTTATGTCAGCTCCAACACGAGTAATTATCCATTCATTAGTTCCACATGGATGTTGTTTTTTCATGACAACAATACTACCCACTTTATATTCTTTATCCATCTAATTCTCCTCTTTAGACAATAATTCTTCTTTATTAGCTTTTAGACTTGTTACGATTTTTGTAAAAATAATATTCTTTGTTTCTTCAACTTTTAAATGTTTTACTTCAACACGAATTCGATAATCAAGTGTGGCTCCGTTAGCAGCCATTGCACTTAATCCAACAAATTCAACTTGTCCTTTAATATTTTTTAATTCATCTGTTAATTCCAAACATATTTTTTCGAAAAAGGCTTTTATTTTAATTACATCATAATCAGATGAAATCGGAATATCAATTGTTATTATTGGATTTTTAATACTATTATTAATAGATTGATCAACATAACGATTAGGGATGGTTTTAACTTCACCATTATAAGCTGCTATTTTTGTAGTTTTCAAACCAAAACTTATAACTTGACCACTATACCCACCAACCGTAATATGATCTCCAACAGCATATTGATTTTCTAAAATAATAAACATTCCAGCTACAAAATCTTTTAAAATATCTTGTAATGATAATCCAATTACTAATCCAAGAATACCTAGAGAAGCTACAATGTTTTTAGTTTCAACACCAAATGCTTCTAATACTAATAAACCACAAATAACAATTAGTGTATATTTTACAAGATTAGTAAATAAACTAATTATAGTTTCGTGTTTACGATGATTTATTCTAGATGAGGATAAAAATCTTTTTATTATTTTTTTTAACGTTACATATATAATAAAACTGACAATTATCGCAACAATTGGTAAAATAATTTCTTTTGTTAAAACCTTTTCAATCTTTTCCATACAACTACTCCTTAATATTTATAATTTCTAAAATACGATTCAAATCAGCAGTATTATTAAAGTTGATAATTATTTTATTATCTTTTATCTTAATTTTAGTATCCAGTTTTTCTCCTAATAAATCCTCAACGTATTTATAATTTTGTTTTTCTTCTGGAACACGACGGGCTATTTTAACTCGTCTTTCAAATTCCTCGCCTTCCGTGACTCGCTCTAATTCACGAACAGGAATTTGTTGATTTATAATTTTATGTGCTGTTTCAATTATTTGTGTTTGATTATCTAATTTACTTAAGATACGAGCATGCCCCATTGTTAATTGACTATTTACAATCATGTCTTGAACTTCTTGTGGTAAACGCAAAAGGCCTAGAATATTAGTGATATGACTTCTACTTTTTCCAACCTTTTTAGATAATTCCTCGTGAGTTAAATTTAATTTATCTAGCATTTGTTGATAAGCATTTGCTTCTTCAATAGCACTTAAATTTTCTCTTTGTAGATTTTCTAATAAAGCAATTTCCATCATTTGAACATCATTAAAATTTCTTACAATAGCTGGAATTGTCTCTAGTCCAGCTTTTTTACTTGCTCGAACTCTTCGCTCACCAGCAATTATTTCATAACCTTTTATAGTCTTTTTTATTATAATTGGTTGAAAAACACCATGTTCTTTTATTGAAGACGCTAATTCATCAATAGCATTTTCATCAAAAACTTTACGCGGTTGATACGGATTCGGTCTTAATTCATTTAAATTAATTTCAATTATTTCTTCGCGATTAGCTGTTTCATATATTTTTTTTTCGACACTAGCGAGATCTAAATTTTCACTATTAAAAAGTTGCTCTAATCCCATACCTAGGGCTCTTTTTTTATTTTCCATTTCTTTCAATCACTTCCTTAGCTAAATTCAAATATGCTTCTGTTCCACGACTTTGTGGATCATAAGCTAGAATTGGTTTACCATGACTTGGTGCCTCTGATAAACGAACTAGTCTTGGAATTATTGTATCATATACACGTTCCTTAAAATAGCTTTTAATTTCTTCAACCACTTCAAGACCTAACTTAGTTCTACTATCTAACATTGTAAGTAATACCCCTTCAATATCAAGGGTTGGATTTAAATTTTTCTGAGCAAGCATTATTGTATTTAATAGTTGCATAATTCCTTCTAAAGCAAAAAATTCACACTGAACAGGAATTATAACTGAATCACTAGCAGTTAATGCATTAGTTGTTAAAATTCCTAAAGATGGAGGACAATCAATAATTATATAATCAAACATTTCTTTTGTTTCGTTTAAATATTTTTTTAATTGACCACCCTTAGCAAAACCTGGTTCTTGACGACTTTTATCCATTAATTCAATATCTACTCCAGCTAAGTTTATTGTAGCAGGAATTACATATAAATTTTTAAATTTTGTTTTTACAATTACTTCATTTAATGTCGCTTCATCAATTAATAAATCATATATACTTTTTTTGATATCTGCTTTATTTAAACCAATCCCTGTTGTTGTATTTCCTTGGGGATCTAAATCAACTAACAAAACTTTTTTTCTCAATATACCTAATGAGGCTGCTAAATTTATACTTGATGTTGTTTTTCCAACTCCACCTTTTTGATTAACTAGTGAAATTATCTTTCCCATTCTATCACCATTTTCTATATGTATATCTAATTAATATTTTATCATAAACTAAATAATAAATCTATGATATCAACCTAATAAAAAAGATATTTTAATTAATATCTTTAGTAGCTGAAGAAGCAGCAATTGTTCCTTCTCCAATAGCAGTAGTTATTTGATATATCTCTTTTTTTATAACATCACCACAAGCATAGATATTTTTAATATTAGTTCGCATTGTTTTATCAACTAATACATATTTGTTATCTAATTTAACACCAGACTTATCTAAGTAAGAAGTATCTGGAACTTGACCAATATAAATAAACATTCCATCGACTTCAAGTTTACTTGTTTGATCATCGGTTGTTATTTCAATTCCTTTTAATTTATCATCTTCTGGAATTATTGTACTTACCACACTATTATACTTTACCTTTATATTACTACGATTTTTCATTTTATCAATGGTAGCTTTGTCAGCAGTTAATTCTTCACGGCGATGAATTAAAAAAACTTCAGAACAAATGGTTGATAAATAGATTGCTGCTTCAACAGCACCATTTCCTCCACCAACTACAGCAACTGGTTTATCCTTAAAGAAAAAACCATCACATAATGCACAAAAACCAATTCCTCGACCAACTAATTTATCTTCATTTTCCAATCCTAGCTTTCTTGGAACTCGACCACTAGCGATAATTACTGCTTTACTTTTTATTTCTTCAGTTTCAGTTTTTACAATTTTGTACTCTCCAAAATCTTCAACAGAAATCACATTTCCATATTTATAAGTAACATTTAAATCAGTAACTTGCTTGTTCATATTCATTGATAAGGTAGGTCCTTCAACCTTAGTAAACCCTGGATAATTTTCAATATTAATAATATTATTCATTAATCCTCCAGGAGCACCTTTTTCAATTATCGCAACATTTAAATTTGCACGTCTTAGATATATTGCAGCAGTCATTCCCGCAGGGCCACTACCTATTACAACACAATCAAAATTTAACATCTTCAACATTCTCCTCATCATTGTATAAATTACTCAATTTTGATCCTCGGCTTTTTAAAATAAATAATATTAACCCGATTACAACCATTGAAACTGATGCAACTTGAGCCATTTTTAAATCATTAAACATTAAACTATCAGTTCTAAGACTTTCTATAAAAAATCTTCCAACACCGTACCACATTAGATAAAAAGCGGTTATTTGACCTATTTTAATATATTTATATCGGCGAATTAATAATATCAAAACAAATCCCACTAAGCACCAAAGTGATTCATATAAAAATGTAGGTTGATAATAAACACCATTTATTTGCATTCCATCAATTATAAATTGGGGAATATGGATACTTTGTAAAAATTCAAGGGTTGTTGCAGCGCCATGGGCCTCTTGATTAAAAAAATTACCCCAACGACCAATTGCTTGACCGATAAGCATACCAACTGCCATTATATCTAATAATCTAAATAAATTAGCTTTATGTTTTTTAGCATAAAAAATAACAAATAAAATACCGAAGATAATGGCACCATGGATTGCTATTCCACCTTCCCATACTTTAAATATATCAACGATATCATTTTTATAATAATCAAAATTAAAAGTTACATAATATAATCTTGCACCGATTATTGATATTGGTATAAGAAAGAAAAATAAATTAATCATAAAATCTTCATTAATTTTCCATTTTCCAGCTTCTTTAATAGCAATTGTTCCACCAACTAATAATCCAGTTAAAATTATAATGGAATACCAATATATTTTAATAATACCTAAATCTAAAAATATTGAATTCATCTAGCATTCCTCCTCAGTATTGGTTCAATAACTAATGCACTCATTAATAAATTCATTGCTGAAATGCATATAGCAACAATGAAACTCATAAAAAGGTTTCCCATATTAAAGTGATCTCCTAATATAAAATCAACCATATTTAAAATAAAAACATTTATAAAAGGATAAAATAATCCTAAAGTTAAACCAGTAATTGGTAAGGTTAACCAAATTAAAACAGGCTTTATTGTTTTATTTAAAATGTATATTATAATGGCTGCCATTAATCCCCAAAATCCAAAGTAACTATCGTCTATATAAATAGTATTTTTAAAAATTAAAGATACAGCTATTAGCACCAAAGCATATCCAAACATATGAATTAACCAATCAATAAAACTATTAAGACGTTTAGATTGATTGTTTACTATTACTATCTTCATATTTCCTCCTTATTACATTTTTGCTATCTTTTATATTATATAATATTTATGATTTTATTACAATATTTTGTGACAAAAGATGTAAGTGTTAAAATAACACAATGTTATTTAACTCTTTAATTCTAATAAGATATCCCTTAATTCTGTTGCTCGTTCAAAATCTAGGTTTTTAGCTGCTTCACGCATCTCAACTTCAATATTCATTATTAAATTTATCTTATCTTTCTTGCTTAATTTTTCTGGTTTTACTTCCTCAAGTTCTTGATTATTGCTTATTAATTCTCTTACCGATTTCATAATTGTTTGTGGAATTATGTTGTTCTTTTCATTATATTTTTCTTGAATCAAACGACGGCGATTTGTCTCTGTTATCGCCACGTTCATTGCATCACTTATTTTATCAGCATACATTATAACTTTACCGTTAGCATTTCTTGCGGCTCGACCAATGGTCTGGATTAAACTTCTAGAGCTTCTAAGAAAACCTTGCTTATCAGCATCTAAAATAGCAATTAAACTAACTTCTGGAATATCTAATCCTTCTCTTAATAAATTAATACCAACTAAAACATCATATTTTCCTAATCTTAAATCCCTAATTATTTTTAATCTTTCAAGAGTTATTATTTCACTATGTAAATAAGCAACCTTTATATCCATCTTTTTTAAATAGGCAGTTAATTCTTCAGACATTTTAATTGTTAATGTTGTTATTAATGTTCTTTCGTTTTTGGCTATTTGATCATGAATATTGGCAATTAAACTATCAATTTGTCCTTTAGTAGGTTTTATTTCAATCAATGGGTCAAGTAATCCAGTTGGTCGAATTATTTGCTCAATTATTTTGTCATCAGCTTTTTTCAATTCATAATCTCCAGGTGTGGCAGATACATAAATCACATTTTTTAATTTTTTTTCAAATTCGTCAAACTTTAAAGGACGATTATCTTTAGCACTAGGAAGTCTAAATCCATAATCCACAAGTGTAGATTTTCTAGATTGATCTCCATTATACATCCCACCAATTTGAGGAATAGTCACGTGTGATTCATCAATTATCATTAAAAAATCATCACCAAAAAAATCAATTAAAGTTGTGGGAGTTTCACCCGCTTCCTTTAAGGCAATATGCCTTGCATAATTTTCAACACCACGGCAAAATCCTGTTTCTGATAACATCTCCAAATCATAATTGGTTCGTTCTTGTAAGCGTTGATACTCCAAAAGCTTACCTTCTTTTTGAAATTTATCTAACTGTTCTTCTAATTCTGCTCTAATATTCTTAATAGCAACCTTTAATTTTTCTTCACTCGTTACAAAGTGACTAGCAGGAAAAATGCTAATTGATTTTTTATTGGATATTAGTTCACCGGTTAATATATCAAATTCATTTATTTTTTCAATTTCATCTCCAAAAAAGTCAATTCTAATAGCTTTCCCGTGTTGACTAATAGGAACAATTTCTAAAATATCACCACGAACTCTGAAAGAACCTCTTTTTAAATCAATATTATTTCGTTCATAAAGCATATCAATTAATTTTTCGATAATTACATTACGATCAACATTATCTCCGACATTAATTGTTAGCATTTTCTTTTTATACTCATCAATTTCACCAATACCATAAATACAAGAAACTGATGCAACGACTATTACATCATCATTATTAAGCAAAGCAGAAGTTGCTGAGTGGCGAAGCTCATCAATTTCATCATTAATTGATGCATCTTTTTCAATATATGTATCTGTTTTTGCTACATAAGCTTCAGGTTGATAGTAATCATAATATGAAACAAAGTATTCTACCTTGTTGTTCGGAAATAATTCCTTTAATTCGCTGTATAACTGACCAGCTAAAGTTTTATTGTGCGCTAAAACAAGTGTTTTTTTATTAACACTAGCTATTACATTAGCGACTGTAAAAGTTTTACCAGTACCAGTTGCACCAAGTAAAACTTGATGTTTCTCACCATTGTTAATGTTGTTAATTAATTCTTCAATGGCCTTAGGCTGATCACCAGCTGGTTTATATTTTGAAACAAGTTCGAATTTCATATTACCACCCCAATCATTTTATCATTATTAGTTTATATAAACAAGGTTTTGCTTAATTAGAAGTCAGTAAAAAGGAGTTAAAAATCTAACTCCTTCTATATAATTTTATATACATTATTTAATTTTGCTTATTTTGAAAGTAATTTGATAGTTATCACCAAAATCCACTTCGTCAACATCAATAAAGTAGCCAAGTTCCTCAATCTTTTTACCACAATTTCTAGCGTACATTATAACTTCTTGAAAATTACCAGGATTATTTACAACACTACTAGAATCTAAATCATTAACTGATGGTATATTGTAATTTGGACCAAAAGTATCAACTTCTTCAACTACAACTTTAGGGTCTTCAATTACTTCTTCTGATGTTTCATCATCAAAATTAAAATTATAATCGGGTTGAATATTATCAAAATAGTTACTATTAGAAAACTCATTATTTTGGGTCGGTTTAACTTCATTTTCAACACTATAATTAATTTCAGGTTTCAAAGGTTCTTCAGTTATAACTGATTCATCAATTATATCTTCATCTTTAGATATTTGTGTTGGCACTACATCATCTAACTTAAAATCAAAATCATTAAACTTTCCATCATCATATTCAGCAGTTTCAAAGTTATTAACATCATTGTTAACAAAACTAAAGAATTTTCCCTGTGTCACTTGAGGTTCAACAATAGGATCATTTTGAATTGGATTTAAATCTGTAAATTGGTCGTCTGATTTCAACAAACTATCCAAATCTGCCACTGGTTTTTCAACATGAATTTCTTCAGCATTTTTTTCGATTTTATCTATATCCAAAAAACCTGGTTTAAAATTAGTTTCTGGAATATCTTTTTTAGAAGCAGATATAGGAGTTGGTTGATTATCGATGTCTTCAAAATCATCAAAAATTTCTATATCTTCAATTATAGGTGCTGACGGCATGTTAAAAATATCCTTTTGAGATGTATTATTCATTTTAATTTCCTCATTTCGGTTTTCTTCAGGATTTTTTACAACATCCAAGATTTTATCAATTTCTTCATCAGTTCTTCTAACAGTTAAACGCTCACTAATAATTCTATTCAACATTTCTTGTTGTTTTGTTTTATCAGATAATCTAAGCAAAGAACGAGCATGTCTTTCAGATATTTTATTATCCAATAATGCATCTTGAACAGAATCATCTAAATTAAGTAATCTTAATTTATTAGAAATTGTTGATTGATTGCGATCAATTTTGTTTGCTAATGATTCCTGATTCAAATAACCCATATCTAATATTTTTTTATAAGATACAGCTTCTTCAATAGGGGTTAAGTCTTTTCTTTGAATATTCTCAATAAGCGCCACTTCAGCACTATCTTGATCATTTAAATTATTAATAATGGCTGGAATCGTTTCTAACCCTGCGACAGTGCTTGCTTTATATCTTCTTTCACCCGCAATTATTTCATATTTATCACCAATTTCCCTAACTAAAATTGGTTGAATTACACCATGTTCTTTTATAGAACCAGCCAATTCATTTATAGCTTTTTCATCAAATTTAATTCTCGGTTGAAATCTATTAGGTAATATATCATCCAAATTTAAATTTACAATCTTTTTATCGCTTTCCACACTTTACCTCCCTTTTTATTCTTTTATATATATATAATACTATAATTTTTAAGATAAAACAATATGTTTTGGGAAATATTTCCCAAAAAAATATAAAGTGAGATTGAACTCACTTTATAATGGATTTTTCTTTATTTTATCAAACCTTCTAGGATATTTTGAAGGGGTTGATTCTTCCTTTTTTATAAGAATTAAACTTCTAAAACTATTTTCTATTGGTAAATAAAATTCCATTTTATTGATAACCTTACATTTTAATTCAGTAAGAGCTTTATTAGATAACTTTATTTCCCGGGAAATATTACCTTTTAATGGAACAAAAAATTTATCCTTTTTAACAATTGGAATGCAGTATTCCAACAAAATATTTAAAGGTGCAACTGCACGTGCTGTAACAATATCAAAAGTTTCTCTATTTTTTTGACCAAAATCTTCAATTCGGCAATGAATGGTATTTATTTTTTCTAGTTTCAATTCCTTAATAACTTCATTTAAAAATGTAATCCGTTTCATCAAAGAATCAATTAAAGTAACCTCTAAAGCGGGGTATAATATTTTAATTATGATACCTGGAAAACCAGCACCAGAACCAACATCGCACAAGTTTTCAAATTTTTCAACAGCAATAATTTTAGTTAATGTTGCACTATCATAAAAATGTTTTAAATAAACTTCGTCTTTTTGAGTAATTCCTGTTAAATTCATTTTTTCATTCCACTCAATAAGTAATTCATAATATTTTTTAAATTGATTTAGTTGATAGTCAGTTAAATCGATACCTAATTCACTAATCGCTAAAACAAATTCTTGCTCAGTCATTTCTTTCACCCTTTTTTAAATAAACCATAAGTATTGATATATCACTAGGATTAACACCACTAATTCGCAATGCTTGCCCAATTGAAGTAGGACGAATTGTCTTCAATTTTTGGTTTGCTTCACTAGCAAGATTATGAATTGCATCATAATCAACATTTTCAGGTATTTTCTTCATTTCCAACTTAATCATTTTTTCAGCTTCTTTTAATGCCTTATTAATATACCCTTCATACTTTATATTAATTTCAACCTGTTCAATAATTTCATTTGAATAAGGAATGTCAATAAATCTTTTTAATTTTTCAATATCAACTTCTGGTCTTTTCAAAATATCATACATTGTAATACCGTCTTTAATTATTGCAGAATTTATATTTTCTAAGTATTCATTTACTTCTTTAGTTGGAGTTAATTTTTTATTTTTTAATAAAGTTTCAAGTTCTTTAATATTATTCAATTTTTCTTGAAACTTTTGATACCTATCTTCATCTATTAATCCAACTTCATAACCAAATTGTCTTAATCTTATATCAGCATTATCGTGCCTTAATAATAATCGATATTCTGCTCTTGATGTTAATAGTCTATATGGATCAATAACCCCTTTTGTAACTAAATCATCTATTAATACTCCAATGTAAGCATCACTTCTTTTTAATATTAAAGGTTCTTTTCCTTCCAATTTTAAAGAAGCGTTGATTCCAGCTATTAATCCTTGACATGCGGCTTCTTCATAACCACTTGTACCATTAATTTGACCAGCTGTATATAAGTTTTCTATTATTTTAGTTTCTAAACTTTGCTTAATTTGCGTTGGATTAATAGCATCATATTCTATAGCATATGCATATTTTAATATTTTAGCATTTTCTAAACCACTAACGCTTTTAACCATCTTTTCTTGAATATCATGGGGCATACTTGTCGAAAACCCTTGTATATAAATATCATCATAATAAACACTTTCAGGTTCTAAAAATATTTGATGTCTTTCTTTATCAGAAAAACGAACTACTTTATCTTCAATCGAAGGACAATATCTTGGTCCAACACTAACAATATCAGTTAACCCTCCATACATACTAGATTTTTCTAGATTATTTTGAATTAATTGATGCAACTTAGCATTTGTATATGTTAAATAACAAGGTTGTTGATTTTCTATATCATAATCATAAATAAAATCATGATTAAAACTTAAATATTTATCATCACCAGTTTCAAGTCGTGTTTTACTAAAATCAATTGTGTTTTTATCAATACGTGGTGGAGTTCCGGTTTTTAATCTAAGAATTTGAAATCCTAAATCTTTTAAATTATCACTTAGATGCAAACTTGGTTCTTCATCATGAGGACCCTTTCTTGTTCTAGTACTACCTATTAGGACATCTGATTTTAAATAAGTACCAGTTGTTAAAATAACCATTTTACCAATTACTTTTGTTTTATTTTTTAATAAAACACCTGTTACTTTATTATTCTCTATGACTAAATCTTCAACCATTGCTTCCATTATTTCTAGATTTGATTGATTTTTTAAAACTTTAATCATTTCTTGTGGATAAACAATTTTATCAATTTGTGCTCGTAAAGCTTGAACCGCCGGACCTTTTTTACTGTTTAGTTTTTTTATTTGAATTTGTGAACGATCGGCTACCTTTCCCATCTCTCCACCTAAAGCATCTATTTCTCTAACAACGATTCCCTTAGCACTACCACCAACTGATGGATTACATGCCATATCAGCAATGTTATTTATATTACTTGTTATTAATAAAGTTTTATGATTTTTTCGTGATGACGCTAAAGCTGCTTCACATCCCGCATGGCCAGCGCCAACAACTATTATTTCATATTCCATTTTACACCTCCTCTATATATAAAATTGAAAAATAAAAAGGGTAAGAAACCCTTTCTACCATAAATTATGATCTTTCATTTCTTTTTTTATTTTTCGTAACATATATTTTCCACCTTTATTTAAAAGAATTTGAACTAGATCCCAACCAGGACCACGATTTCCTTCAATTATTAAAGGTCCTTTATCAGTAATAGCAACATCCCAACCAACAACATGGATTTTATCATTAACTAGGGCTGCTTTAGTAACCATTTCTTTGATTTCATCAAAATAAGGAATTTTATAACCATCAATAACGACTTTAGTTAAAGGGTGCATATCAGACTTTTCAAGTTTTTTTGTGTAACCAGGTCCTTTTAATTCTCCTTTTTCAATATCAATCAGAGTTGATAAACCACCGGCATGAAAATTATCAACTACACTATCTCCATTACCAATTCTTGCAGCCATAAAGAAAATATCTACTTTTCCATTAATAGCTGAAGTCATAACTCTTATGGTATTAACACTTCCAGGATTTATTTTACCCCATTCTTTATTTTGAATAATAAACTCTTCTAAATACATTTTTTCTTCTTTTAATTCTTTATAGAATTTTTTATTATTTTTAATTTTTTTAGTTTCAACTTTAGTTATTCTATCTCCACCTAAACCAATAGTTGGTTTTTTTATAAAAACTTTGTGCTTTTTTATAAATTCTAAAAACTTGTCATATCCGTCTTCTGGATCATACATATCTCTTTTAGTAAATTCACTATAGTTTTTAAAAAAGTTTGTTTTAGTAGAAATAAACGGAGCATATTTAATATTGGCTGCTTTTTCATAAAATTTTGACAAATATCCAATTGTTGCATACTCTTTTCGTTCTTTCCAAGATCTTTCATAAAAACGATAATTTAAATAATCTTGCATCCCACTACCAAAAAATATAGTTGATAAGACAGTATCTCCAAACATTAAAAATGGACTTTTTCCATTTTTCTTACTTAAAACTTTTAAATCATTATAAAATCTTTTGTAATTTCCTCTAAGCGCAAAACTAATTAATTCCATCTAACTCACCTTTTATTTCTAGTTAAAGTATAGCACAACTTCATTTTAGAAACAATGCTTATTTTCCTAAACAAAATTGACTAAACAATTGATCTATTAATTCATCTTCATATGTGTCACCAGTTATTTCTCCCAGTTTTTGCCATATATTTTTAATATCAATTTCAATCATATCAATGTACATTTCATTTTTTATTCCAACTTCAACATCATTTATGCTTTTTAAAGCTTGTTTTAAAATTGAAAGACTTCTTGCATTGGTCAAGTACGTTAAATCTTTTGTAACAATTTTTTCTAAATTAAAGATTTCTTTTATTTTATCTTTTAATTCATCCATTCCTTTATTATTAATTGTACTTATATATACAATATTTTTACTTAATAATTGTGTCTCATCAATTTGTTTTGGTAAATCGGTTTTATTAATTATTATTATGTGATTCTTATCCTTTAATTTTGAAATAACTTCTATATCTTCATCAGTAATAGATTCATTATTATTTAAAACATATAAAATCAAATCAGAATTTTCTATTAAATCTAAACTTTTTTTAACTCCAATACTCTCAACTATATCTTTCGTTTCTCTAATACCAGCAGTATCAATCATATTAAGTATTAAGCCGTTGATATTAAGTGTACCTTCTACAATATCTCTCGTTGTCCCTGGAATATCAGTAACAATTGCCTTGTCTTCATCTATAAGTTTGTTTAATATGCTACTTTTTCCTACGTTTGGTCTCCCTATAATTGAAGTTTTAATTCCCTCTTTAATAATTTTACCATTTTCACTTTCATTAATAATTATTTCTATTTGTGTTTTAATGTTTTCAATTTGTGAATTTAAATGTTGAATTGTTAATTCTGGAATATCTTCATATTCGGGATAATCAATATTTACTTCTATATTAGCTATAATTTCAAGAAGTTGTTGGCGTAAATTATGAATTAATTTTGAAACTTTTCCACCAACTTGATTAAGTGCTAATTCACGAGATTGTTCGGTTTTTGAATTTATTAAATCCATTACACCCTCTGCTTCAAGCAGATCGATGCGGCCATTTAAAAAAGCTCTTTTGGTAAACTCGCCAGGTTCAGCTAATCGACAACCATTATTTAATAAAATTTGAAGAACCTTATTTGTTGTTGTTATTCCACCATGACAATTTATTTCAACAATATCCTCACGAGTAAAAGTTTTAGGTCCGTGCATAATGGATATTAAAACTTCATCAATTATCTTGTTATTGTCAATTATGTGACCATAATTAATTGTGTGAGAACCAACTTTTTCTAAATTTTTTCCAACAAAAACATTATTTACAATTTTAATTGCTTCACTACCACTAAGACGAACAATAGATATCGCACCAACACCCAGTGCTGTCGATATCGCTACAATAGTATCATCCATTTTATCACCTCACTTCTTTGTTCTTATTCCTATATACTTAGGAAGTTCTTTGGGATTTTTAAAAATACTAAGAGAAATATATTTATCAGCAATTGTTACTACCCAAGCCTCTAAATAACGAGGTGGCGTAATATTAAGTGGAAACATATGTCTAACAATAATATTTTCTATTTTTTTATTTAATAAATATTCAAAATGAATTTTAGAATTATTCAAAGCATCTTTTGCATGCGCAAAACCATGCTTTGATGATAATTTATTATCCCTTTTTTTATTATTTATCTTTCCATCTATTAACCATGGTTCACTATAAAAATCATGAAGCAATCCGCCAATTGCGGCACTATTATAATCCATTTTTAATTTTTTAGCAATCTTATATGATAAAATTGAAACCTTTAAAGAATGAATATATACTGATTCATGGTCATGATGTTGAAATGTTTTTCTAATCTGAAACTCATAATTTTTGATTATAGGTTTTACTATGTCATAATATTCTAATTTATCAAATTTTCTAATTTTATCACCCCTTTTATAAAAATATTCTACATCAATAATAATTGGTAGTCAATGTTTTATAAAAAAAGCCAACTATTTAAAAACTTAAACAATTGACTTACATTTATTTTATTTTTCTTTATACCTTATAATGATATATCGGTTAGGTTCTCTACCTATACTTTCTGTTTCCAATTCATCATAAGTTCCTATAACAGTGTGAACAATTCTTCTTTCATATGAATTCATTGCATCTAGCTTAACATCAACTTTTGATATTAAAACTTCTTTAGCAATATTCTTTATATCATACTCTAAGTTTTTGATTTTTTTAGATCTATATCCAGAAACATCAACAGTTACTTTTATATTAAATGGAGTTTGATTATTTAAAGCTTGTCTTAATAATTGTTGAAATGAATTTAATGTTCTTCCTTCTTTTCCAATAATAATTGAATTATCAGAAGTAATTAAATTAACTTTTAATATGTCTTCACGGATTTGAATTTCACAATTTATATCGATTTCCATTAAATCTGAAATAGTTTCAAAAAAGTTTTTAATATAAGACTTTAAATCTTCATTTTTTAAAACTTTTAGTTCATATTTTTTACTTTTAAATAATTTAGCCTCTACTTCTGTAAAGTTTGTCATTATTGCATCTTCTGTTACATCTAAAACTTCAAGAGCCTTTTCTAATACTTCCTCTTTTGATTTTCCTTCAAAATTATGAATTTGTAGCATTTTTCTTACTTCCTTTCACAATTAAGTTTTGAACAATAGTGAATCCACTATTAAATATCCAGTATAGTCCAATACCTGTTGTTAAATTAAATGAGAATATTGATATCATTACAATCATAATGTTGGTAGTCATTTTCATTTGTTTTTCTTGTTCTGGTGACATTGATACTGTTTTGTTTAGTTTAAATGAAAAATAAGTTGTTCCTATAATCAGTATAACAAAGATTATATAATAATATTGATTAAGGGCAAAAGCTTCCATTGGAGTTCTTCTTAATTCGAATAAATTTAAGAAGTTTTCTTCAAATAAAACTGGTAATCGATTTATCGCTTCGAAAAAAGCAAAGAATAACGGGATTTGAATTAAAGCAAATAAACATCCCGACATTGGTTTTATATCATACTTCTTATATATTAGTAATTGTTCTTGGCTTTTTAACATTAAAGAATCACGATCATTTTTATTAGCATATTTTTTATTTAACTTTTCAAGTTCTGGTTGCGCCTTTCCCATATTAGTTGATTGTGCTGCGGTCTTGGCTGTTAATGGAACTACTAACAATCTTAAAAAGATTGTAACAGCTATTATCGCTAAACCATAACTATTTAAAAGTTTACCTGCTTGGAGCAAAAGAAATGCTAACGGTTTTACAAATATTGTTGTCCATAATCCTTCATAACCGCCATCAGTTATTTGAAAGTCATCACATTCTTTTAAAGTTTCAATATCAATATTATTTTTTTCATATATTTCAATTGTCTCGGCTTTTTCTGGTCGACATAAAATATTTTCTGTATATATTTTTCCATCATCATTAAAATTTTTAGTACATCCTGATACAGCGAATATTAGAACTAACATTAATAGTATTTTGATATGTTTTTTTTTCATTTAGTCTCTCCTAACTATTTTAAAATATTAATATCTTTTATTATTTTATTTACATCGGTCTCTATTTCTTGGAATGTTTTTTTAATTATTCCACTATTTACCATTATAATACAATTAAATCCATTTTGGTAGGTATTTTTATCAATTATTGATTTTAACTGTCTTTTTATTTTATTTCTTTTGACAGCATTTCCTATTTTTTTACCTACTGAAAAACCAAAAAAATAATTTTCTTCGGCTGTTCTTTCAATATAAAAACTTAAATATTTATAGCGAATAGGCTTAAATGTTTTAATAATTCTATTATATTCACTATTTTGTTTTAATATATTCTTTTTTTTCATATTTTCACTCCAGAGAATAAAACACCACAGTGCGTAGTGTTTTTAGTGTGATAAAACTTTGCGTCCTTTTTTACGTCTTCTATTTATTATATTAGATTTCATACGTGCAAAAAAACCTTGTTTCTTACTTCTTTTTCTATTATTAGGTTGAAAAGTTCTTTTCATAATTACACCTCCTGAACTAATTCACATTTGCTCTAATAATTATATAGATGTTTTTTTAGTTTGTCAAACAATATCCACACAAATTTGTGAATATATATTTTTATTTACTCTTTATTTTATTATATTAAAAAAGTTATCCCCAATTATGTGGAAAAGTTTTAATTTTGTTTTGTTAATTTCTTTTTCTTTTCCACATAACTGGGGAAAAGATCTATTTTTTTTGTTTTTTACTGTGGAAAAGTCGATTTTACTTGGTTTTTTCCACTTTTTAGTGTAAAATAATTTTAGTTAATAAAGTGAGGTGCGCGTTTATGGAAATAAATAATATTTGGGATAGTTTTCTTAAAAAAATGAATAATAATTTAGCACCAATGTTATATGAAGCATGGTTTGCTGATACTAAACTAATTTCTTTACACGAAAATAAGGCCACCGTTTTAGTTCCAATGTTAATTCACAAAAAACATCTCAAAGAAAATTACAACACTTTAATTGAAAGTATTTTTAATGAAGTAACAGGATCTAATTTTATCTTTGATTATTTAACAGAAGAAGAAATAAATAAATTAAAAGATGAACAAATTGAAATTATTGAAGAAGATTCACCAAAATCTTTTGCTTCTAATTTAAACCCAAAATATTTGTTTGAAAATTTTGTGGTAGGGGAAAGTAATAGATTTGCTAAAACTACAGCAATAGCCGTTGCTGAAAAACCAGGTATTATGTATAACCCTTTATTTATTTATAGTAATAGTGGTTTAGGAAAAACTCATTTAATGCATGCTATCGGAAATTATATTGTGAGTAATAGTAATAAAAAGGTTTTGTATGTAACAAGTGAGCAATTTGTTAATGACTTTATTGAATTATATCGAAAAAATAAAAATGATAATAATTTGAATGAGGTTGAAAACTTTAAAAGAAAATATCGAGACATTGATGTTTTAATGATTGATGATATTCAATACTTAGAAGTTGCCAATAAAACACAGCAAGAATTTTTTAATACTTTTAATGAACTTCACACTAATAATAAGCAAATAATTATTTCATCTGATAGATCACCAGATGATTTAAAACAGTTAGAAGATAGATTAAGAACAAGATTTACTTGGGGATTAATGGTTGATATAATGCCACCTGATTTTGACTTAAGACTATCTATTATAGAAAAGAAAATAGAAGGTAATGGATTAACTAATAATTTCCCACAAGAAGTAAAAGAATATATAGCTAGTAATTGTATTGGAGATATTAGAAAATTGGAAGGTGCGATTACAAGAGTTGTTGCTTATGCAGCAATGATGAGTGGCTCTGATATTACTTTATCTCTAACTGTTGAAGCTTTAAAAGATTACTTTGGAAAATGCGTTACTGCTAAAAACAATATTGAACATGTTCAACAATTAGTGGCTAATCTTTATAATATAACGGTTGAGGATTTAAAAGGAAAAAGGCGAGTTACTAATATTGCTGTTCCAAGACAAATAGCAATGTATATTTGTCGAACTGTTTATAATGAACCATTTGCAAAAATTGGTTCGATGTTTGGTGGAAAAGATCATACTACAGTAATACACTCTGTTGATAAAATTAGTAAAGAATTAAAAAATAATTTAAACTTGGATAAAGAAATAACTAAAATTATTAGAGATTTGAAGTAATTGTGAATAACTTTTAAAAAATGTACTTTTTCCACAATTAATTTTACTTAATTAATACATATTTTATAACGGTTATTAAAGTTATCCACATAATCCACACCTATAATAATAATATTACTTAAAAAAATAAGAAAAGGAGAATGAAAATGAATTTTGAAATCAATCAAAAAATATTGTTAAAACACTTAAATTATGTAATAAGAGGTATATCAAGTAAAAATTTAATTCCTATATTAAACTGTATAAAAATGGAATTAACTAATGAAGGATTATACTTGTTGAGTACTAATAATGATATAGCAATAAAAACTTTTATACCTAATAAACAAATAACAAAAGTTATAAACACAGGAGTTATTGTTGTATATGGTAGATATATATATGAAATAATAAGAAAACTACCTAATGAAACTATAACTATTGAAGAAGTGTTAGAAGATAAAATAAATATCTATACAAGTAAATCTTCATTTTATTTAAATTGTAATAAAACAGAGGATTTTCCAACACTAAATTTAGAAGAACAAGCTAATCCTATAAAGTTAAATAAAAAAGTATTAAAGAACTTAATTAATCAAACTATTTTTGCTACATCAAATGATGAAGCAAGACCTCATTTAACAGGATTAAATATTCAAGTAAAAGAAGATATATTAAAATGTACTGCAACAGATTCTTATAGATTATCATCAAAAGAAATAAAATTAGATGAAAAATTATCAACTGAAGTAAATATAATTATTCCTAATAAAAATATTCTTGAATTAAGTAAAATAATTAACGATGATGATGATTTTATTGAATTACACATATTTAGTAATAGTATAATTTTTAAATTTTCAGATATTACTTTTATGTCAAGACTAATCAATGGAACATATCCAAATACATCAGCACTTATACCAAATGAATTTTCATTAAAATTAAAAGTTCAAAGAAATGATTTTTATAATTCAATTGATAGAGCTTCATTATTAACAAACGAATTTGAAAAACACACTATAAAATTAGAATTAAAAGAAAATGAAGTAACAATTTCATCGAATATTCCAGAAATAGGGAAAGTTGAAGAAAAAATATTAGTTGAAAAAAATAATGAAAATAATATTATTATATCTTTTTCTTCAAAATATATGCTTGATGCTCTAAAATCAATGGAAGATGAATTTATAGAAATTTTATTCAATGGAGAATTGAAACCAATCATCATAAAGAACATAAATGACGAATCTTTAACACAATTGATTTTGCCTATAAGGACCTATTAAGTGTCTGAAACAACTTTTTTAGTTGTTTTTTTATGCTCATTTTTGCATTTGAGACACATATTTGGGCATTTGGGACATAATCGCCCAAAAACATAAAAATATATTGTATGATAGGAAGGAAATTCGATTTATATGTCGAATTATATTAGTAGGAGGTGAAATTAGTGGAAAAATATGAAATAAACTTATCAACTATTGCAATAATAGCACTTGATAATCAAAAGAGTAAAATTATCGAAGATGATGGTAGTTTTATTGTAGATCGTGTAACCCCAAAAATTATTGATGATAGTTGTCGTTATTTTGGAAGTTCTTATTTAGGTAGATTTGAAGGTAGTAAAAACTTTTTAGGCGGAACTATTTACAAATCTCCCATAATAATTGAAGAGAGTAGAGAGATAATATTCTTTCCAACTGGATCAGCACGTTCATCTGAATGCTCATGGTTTTCATTGAACAAAGTTTCTCATTACGAAAAAGATAAAAATAATACTATTATTTACTTCAAAAATGGAACATCTTTAGAAGTTGATATCTCATATTCTTCATTTGAAAATCAAGTTTTGAGAGCTTCAAGACTTGAATCAATATTAAGACAGAGAAAAAACAAATAAAAGCGTAAATTACGCTTTTTTTTTACTTTTTAGGTGTAATTTATGATATAATATATGAGTATGTATAGGGGGTCATTAAAAGCAATAAAATCATTTTAAAAGGGACCAAACCAGAAAAGAGGAAATAATGATAATAAAAAGTATAAAAATTACAAACTTTAGAAATTATACAGATTTAAATATATCATTTAGTCCTAATATAAATATAATTTATGGCGATAATGGACAAGGAAAGACTAATTTACTAGAAAGTATTTATGTGCTTGGTATTACAAAATCTCATAAGTTGCTAATTGATAATTATTTAATTAAAAATAACGCAAAATTCGCAAGGGTTTCTGGTATTATTCAGGATGAATTATTATCAACAAAATTAGAGGTTATTCTCGAACAAAAAAGAAAACAATTAAAGGTTGATGAAAACCTTGTTCGGAAAGCTAGTGATTATATATCAAAAATGAGTATTATTATTTTTTATCCAGAGGATCTTGAATTAATTAAAGGATCTCCGAGTTTAAGAAGAAGATACTTAAATGTTCAATTATCACAAATTCATAAAAATTATCTTAACGTTTTAAATGATTATAACAAACTTTTAAAACAAAGAAATGAAATGCTTAAAAACTTTCCTAAAACTAAAACAATGGATAATAATTATTTTGAAATTATAACAGAATCATTAATTGATCGAGGTTCAAGAATATATCGATATAGAGATAATTATATTAAAAATATTAATAAGAATATTGATGAAATATATGAAAGTATTATGAACATTCCAAAATTTAATATTATATATAAACCAATATTTAATATTAAAAACTTTGAAATTAATAGTCTTAAAAATGAGTTTCAGGAACAGCTAAAGAAAAGTAGGGAAAGCGAATTAAAAATAGGAATGACTTTAATAGGTCCCCATCGTGATGATTTTGATTTTATGATAAATGATCTAAATTTAAAAACATACGGTTCGCAAGGACAACAAAGAGCAGCTGTATTATCACTTAAATTATCTGAAATCCCTATTTTTAAAAGTTATAAAAATACTTATCCTATCTTGTTATTGGATGATGTTTTTAGTGAGTTAGATGATTCTAAAAAAAACAATTTATTAAAATATATTACCAATAATATTCAAACATTTATAACAACAACTGATTTAAAAAGTATTAATCAAGAAGTGTTAAAAATGGCGAATATTATAAAAATAGAAAAAGGTCAAAATGTATCAAAAGAAGAGGTGTAGCAATGGAAAAAGAACAACATTATAATGACTCAGATATTCAAGTATTAGAAGGGTTAGAAGCAGTAAGAAAGAGACCAGGAATGTATATAGGTGCAACAAGTGCCAGAGGATTACATCATTTAGTCTGGGAAATCGTTGATAACGCTATTGATGAAGCACTAGCGGGTTTTTGTGATGATATTGAAATAATTATTAATAAGGATAATTCAATAACGGTTAAAGATGATGGTCGTGGGATACCTACAGGAGTTCATTCAAAAACAAAAAAATCAACGGTTGAAACAGTATATACTGTTTTACATGCTGGTGGTAAATTTGGTGGCGGTGGTTACAAGGTAAGTGGTGGATTACATGGTGTTGGTGCCAGTGTTGTTAATGCACTTAGTAGTTGGTTAGAAGTTAAAGTTTATCAAAATGGTTCAGTACATTATATAAGATTTGAAAATGGTGGGAAACCAGTTGATGAATTAAAAATTATTGATACTTGTTCATTAGATAGAACAGGAACAACAGTAACTTTTAAACCAGATCCGACAATTTTTACAGAAACAACAGAATTTGAATATGATATATTAAGAACAAGAATTCGTGAACTAGCATTTTTAAATAAGAAATTAAGAATAATATTAATGGATGATCGTGATGAACCTAAAAAAGAAACTTTCTTTTATGAAGGTGGAATTACTGAATATGTTGAAATGATTAATAAAAATAAAAATGCAATTCATGAACATATTGTTTATTTCAACGGTGAAGAAGACGATATATCTATCGAAATTGCAATGCAATATAATTCAGGGTACACATCAAATTTATATTCATTTACAAATAATATAAATACTTATGAAGGTGGAACTCATGAGGAAGGTGTAAGAAGAGCTTTAACTAGAGTTATAAATAATTATGCTAAAAAAGCTAATATCATAAAAACTAATGATGATGCCCTTAGTGGAGATGATGTAAAAGAAGGATTAACAATGATAATTTCTTGTAAGCATCCCAATCCACAATTTGAAGGTCAAACCAAAACAAAATTAGGAAATAGCGAAGTTCGTAAAATTGCCGATAGCATATTTAGTGAAGGATTTGAAAGATTTTTAATGGAAAATCCTAATGAAGCTAAAATAATTATTGAAAAATGTATGACTGCAGCAAGAGCGAGGGTAGCTGCTAAAAAAGCTAGAGAATTAACTAGAAGAAAAACGGCACTTGAAATTTCTAGTTTGCCAGGTAAATTAGCAGACTGTTCATCAAAAGATGCAAGTATTTCAGAAGTATTTATAGTAGAAGGGGATTCAGCTGGTGGTTCTGCTATTGGTGGTAGGGATTCTCGAACTCAAGCCATTTTACCACTAAGAGGAAAAATCTTAAATGTAGAAAAAGCAAGACTTGACCGTATTTTAGGTAATGAAGAGATTAGGAGTTTAATTACTGCTCTTGGAACTGGAATTGGTGAAGAATTTGATATAACTAAATTAAGATATCATAAAGTTATTATAATGACTGATGCTGATGTTGATGGTGCGCATATAAGAACGCTTTTATTAACTTTCTTCTATAGGTTTTTTAAACCATTAGTTGAAGGTGGATATATTTATATAGCCCAACCTCCACTTTATGGAATCAAACACGGTAAAACAATTAAATACGTGTTAAATGATCAAAAAAAGGATGAGTATTTAGCAACATTAAACGAAAACACTAAATATGAAATAAGCAGAAACAAAGGTTTGGGTGAAATGAATGCATCAGAATTAGCCGAAACAACAATGGATCCTGCAAATAGATATTTATTAAGAGTATCTGTTGATGATGCAATAAGAGCTGATGATGTTTTCCAAACATTAATGGGTGAAGACGTGGAACCAAGAAGGCAATTTATTGAAACAAATGCTACTTATGTTAAAAATCTTGATATATAGAGGAGTGATAATATGGATGAAAAATTAAAAGATATTAATATCTCAGACGAGATGGAAGGTTCGTTTCTTGACTATTCGATGAGTGTTATTGTGTCAAGAGCATTACCAGATGTCCGTGATGGTTTGAAACCAGTACATAGACGTATCTTATACACAATGTATGAAGAAGGATTCTTACCAGATAAGAAATTTGTTAAGAGTGCGAATACAGTTGGTAACGTTTTAGCACATTATCACCCTCATGGTGATACAGCGGTATACGATACAATGGTTAGAATGGCTCAACCATTTAACTATCGTTATGTTTTAGTAGATGGTCACGGTAACTTTGGTTCTATTGATGGATATTCGGCTGCAGCTCAACGTTATACTGAATCAAAATTAGCTAAAATTTCTATGGAAATGTTAAGAGATATAAATAAAGATACAGTTGATTTTGGTCTTAACTATGATGGTGAAAGAAAAGAACCAAGCGTCTTACCTAGCCGTTTTCCTAATATATTAGTAAATGGTACAATGGGTATTGCTGTTGGTATGGCAACTAACATTCCACCACATAATTTAGGAGAAGTGATTGATGGATGTGTTGCTTATATTGATAATAACGACATTTCCACACTTGAATTAATGGAACATATAAAAGGCCCAGATTTTCCAACAGGCGCTCATATTCTTGGTAATAGCGGTATTAAAAAGGCATATGATACAGGAAAAGGAATTATTACTATTAGAGCAAGTTCAGAAATAGTTGAAAATAAAAATGGTAAACAAAGTATTATAATTACTGAAATACCTTATCAAGTTAACAAATCTTCTTTAATTACAAAGATAGCTGATTTAGCTCGTGAAAAAACAATTGAAGGTATAACAGATTTAAGAGATGAAACAGACTTAAATGGTATTAAAATAGTAATTGAAGTAAGAAGGGATGCAAATGCTAACGTTATATTAAATAACTTATTTAAATATACTAATTTACAAATTTCTTACGGAATAAATTTATTAGCATTAGTCGATGGTGAACCAAAATTACTGGGACTAAAAACAATAATTGAAAAATATATTGAACATCAAAAAGCTGTAATTATTAGAAGAACAAGATTTGATTTAGATAAAGCTGAAAAAAGAGCACATATTTTAGAAGGATTAGGAATTGCCCTTGATAATATTGATGAAATTATTAGAATAATAAAAGCTGCCAAATCGGATGTTGAAGCAATTGAAAATTTAATTCAAAAATTTCAATTAAGTCAGTTACAATCTGAAGCAATTTTGGAAATGAAATTAAGAAGATTAACTGGTTTAGAAAGAGAAAAAATTGAATCAGAATTAAAAGAATTATTAGCATTAATTGAAAATTTAAGAGAAATATTAGCAAGTAACGAAAAAATTCTTAATATTGTAAGAGAAGAATTACTTGAAATAAAAGCTAAGTACGGAGATGAAAGAAAAACTAATATTGATATGACATCAATTGAATATATTGAAGATGAATCTTTAATTCCTGTTGAAGACATTGTTGTTACATTAACAGATAAAGGTTATATAAAAAGAATAAATAGTGAAACTTATCGTACTCAAAATAGAGGTGGAGTAGGTATAAAAGGTATGTCGATTAACGAAGAAGATATTGTTGAACATTTGTTAGTCATGACAACACACGATTATATAACATTCTTTACTAATAAAGGAAAAGTATACCGAATTAAAGGCTATACAATACCAATGTTTAGTAGGCAATCAAAAGGTTTACCAATAATTAATCTATTACCTTTAGATAAGGATGAAAAGGTTAATGTTCTATTAAAAGTTACCGAAGAAGATAGTAATAATAATGTTGTATTTTGTACACAAAATGGTTTAACGAAAAGAACTAAAATATCAGAATTTGAAAACATAAGAGTAACAGGTAAATTAGCAATAACTCTCAAGGAAGATGATGAATTGATTTCAGTTAGAAAAACTAACGGAAATAATGATATTATGATTGCAACTTCTGATGGAAGAATGATTAGATTTAATGAATCAGAAATTAGAATTATGGGAAGAACTGCTAGTGGTGTTAGAGGAATAAATGTAGGTAAGAGTAAATGTATTGGATGTGAAATAGCTACAGATGATCAGGAAGTACTAATTGTAACTGAAAAGGGTTATGGAAAGAAAACTGATATAAATGAATATAGAGTTACACACCGTGGTACAAAGGGTGTTAAAGCTCTTAATATTACTGAAAAAAATGGTAATCTAATAGCATTTAAACTTGTAGATGGAAATGAAGACTTACTAATGGTAACTAATTTTGGTACTGTTATAAGACTATCATTAAATCAAGTTTCAAAAATAGGCAGAATAGCACAAGGAGTTAGATTAATTAATCTTAAGGATGAACAAAAAGTTAGTTCGATTGCTATTGTTGCCGCAGACAAAGAAAGTAATACAGAAGAAAATAAAGAAGATATTTAAAATTCTTCTTTTTTTATATTTACAATGTTCCACGTGAAACATAGAGACATCAAAAAAGTCCATGTTCCACGTGAAACATAGAAACATCAATATTAAACAAGGTTGCTTTTTTTATTAAAATATTATATTATTTTAACTGACACAACATATATAATCGAACCAGGTCAGAATTGGAAAATAGCAGCCTTAAGATTCCCTTTATGTGTGTGTCTTTTTTTATGTTATTATATAAAGGGGTGTATTATGAAAAAAGAATATATGGAATTGGCATTAGAAGAAGCAAAAAAATCATTAAGATCAAATGATGTTCCTGTTGGTGCAATAATTGTGAAAAATGGAACTGTTTTATCAAAAGCACATAATAAACGTGAAAAAAATCAGTTAGTTACCAATCACGCGGAAATTATTGCAATTGAAAAAGCTTGTAAAAAATTAAAAACTTGGCGATTAGATGACTGTATATTGTATGTAACACTTGAACCATGTTTAATGTGCTATGGTGCAATAATTCAATCTAGAATTTCAAAAGTTATTTATGCTACTTCATCTGAAAAAACAGGTTTTTTTAGTAATATACCAGATACATTAAAAGTTAATTTAAAGTCAGAGCAAATTAAGGATATATATACAAAAGAATCGTCTGAAATGTTAAAAGACTTTTTTAAAGATAAAAGGAATTAGCATTTAAATATAACGGTATAAATGATATAATATTACAATGAGGTGAGATAAATGTATCAATCATTATATAGAAAATACAGACCACAAACGCTTGAAGAAGTTGTAGGACAAAAAGTTATAATAAAAATATTGAAAAATGAAATAACTAATAACAAAATTACTCACGCTTATTTATTTACAGGTCCTAGAGGAACAGGAAAAACTAGTGTTGCGAAGGTTTTAGCTAAAACAGTTAATTGCATTAATTTAAAAGGCTATGAACCTTGTAATGAGTGTGTAAATTGTACACAAATAAATCAAAAACAAAGTGTTGATATTGTAGAAATAGATGCTGCTTCTAACAATGGTGTAGATGAAATCCGTGAATTAAAAAGTAAAGTATCGTTAGTACCATCAATTGGTAAATATAAAATTTATATAATAGATGAAGTTCATATGCTTACTATTGGTGCCTTTAATGCATTATTAAAAACTTTAGAAGAACCACCAGCACATATTATTTTTATTTTAGCCACTACTGAACCACATAAAATCCCTGAAACTATACTATCTAGATGTCAAAAGTTTGAATTTAAGAGAATAGACGATAAAAGCATGTTAGAAAGATTAAAATATATATGTGAAAAAGAAAAAATAAATATCGAAGACGATGCTTTAAATGAAATAGTTAGGTTTTCATCAGGTGGTATGCGCGACGCTATAAGTATGCTTGAACAATCTTCAGTATATGCTGAAGATAAAATAACAATTAGTGATATAAACGAAATCAATGGAACATTACCACATGATCAAATGAAGGAATTAATAGATAGCATTATCGCAAAAGACTTAACTAAAATTTTTTTACTTCTTGGCGATTATGATAACAATGGAAAAAATTTAATAAAATTAGTTGAGGAAATAATAAATTTTATTAAAAACATTATTATTTACAAAAATATTCCAACATATTCAAATAATAACATTTCCCGGGAAATATATAAGGAATTTATTGATAAGACGGATATCGATGAATTATTTAAAATGATATTAGAAATTAATAATTCTTTGAATGAAATGAAAAATTTTAATAATCCTAGACTTGTATTTGAGTTGTTAATGGTATCATTAATTAAAAATAATGATGTTAAAAAGCTACCTGAAACACCAATTACTAAAAATCAGCCACAAGTGGATCAAATAATCGAAATTGAAAAGCCAATTGAAAAAATTCAATCAAAAGTCAAAGAAAAAGAAATTGGAACTCAACCCGATGTTAATAATAAATCAAAAGAAAGTCAAATTCCAAATCTAGTAATTAATAAAAAAGACGATGAACTAGAAAAAATAAAAAAAATAAGAGTAAATAACACATTTGTTAAACCAAGTAAGACAATTTTAAATAAATTAAAAATTGATATTGAAAAAGCAAGAGATTATATATTGGATAAAAATTATAGTAAAATGGCATCTATATTATTAGATGCAAAAATACCAGCAGCAAGTGCTGAAAATATAATATTTGTTTATCCAAGTGATAGTATGGAAAAAACATTTAATAATAATATTTTAAAGATTGAAGAATTTGTTAGTAAAATATTTAATAGTGATTATAAAATAATTGCTTTAAATAAAGAAGAATGGAATTTTTACCGCAAAGAATTTAAATCTAAAACAACTACCTATGTGTATATAAATGAAACACCAAAAATATTGGAATATTTAAAAAAGCAAACCGAATCAAATCAAAATTATGATGAAATTCATAATTTGTTTGGAGATATTATAGAATATAATAATTAGAAAGAGGAACAAAAATGAATATGCAAAATATGATGAAACAAGTTCAAAAAATTCAAAAAGAAATGATGGCAGAAAAAGCAAAAATAGACGAAACAGTTTTTTCTTCTAAAACATCAATTGTAAGTGTTGAAATGAAAGGTAACAAAGAATTAGTAAGTGTTAAAATCGACGCTGAAGAAATAGCTAAAGATGATGTTGAAATGTTAGAAGATATGATTGTTGTAGCAATTAATGATGTAATAAGTCAAATTGAAAAAACAACAGAGCAAAAACTAGGAAAGTATACGCAAGGAATGCCAGGTTTATTTTAATGAATTATCCAACAACCATAAGAAACTTGATTGAATGTTTTAAAAAACTTCCTGGAATTGGAGAAAAGACTGCCGAAAGACTTGCATTAGCAACATTGAAATTAGACGATGATATGATTAAATTGTTTTCACAAAGTTTAGGTTATATAAAAACAAAAATTAAAAGATGTACTGTTTGTAATAATTTAACCGAAAATGAAAAATGTGATATTTGCTTAGATGAAAAAAGGAATACAAAAATAATTTGTATTGTTCAAGAACCCAAAAATATAATTATGATGGAAAAGTCTAATGTGTATAATGGACAATATCATGTTATAGATAATTTAATATCACCATTAGATGGTATTAATCCTTCGGATATAAATATTTCTACTCTTGAAGATCGGATTATTAGTAATAATATAGAGGAAGTAATTATTGTCTTAAAACAGAGCATTGAAGGAGAAACTACTACTTTATATATAACGAAGATGCTAGAGTCAACTGGGGTAAAAATCACAAAAATTGCTCAAGGTATTCCGCATGGTGCTGATATGGATTATGTTGATTATCTGACACTAGAAAAAGCTATTGCAGATCGCAAAGAAGTTTCATAATAATTAATTATCCTCATAAAATTAATAAGGAGGATAATTATGTTAAAAAAAATATTTTCAGTATTAAAAAAAGTAATTTACAGTTCATTTTTAATTTATGGGTATAATATGGTAGCTGCACCATTAAATTTAATAATTCCATTAAATTTAATTACAGTTGGACTTGTAATGTTATTAGGTTTTCCATCATTAATTTCATTAATAATTATTTTATCTTTAGTCTTTTAAGGAGGTATAGAAATGTTTAGTAAGTATCGAGAAGAACAGCCTATTGCATATCAAATATTAAATAATACAATAAAAAAACAAAATATATCTCATGCCTACTTATTTATTTCAAATAATTACTCAAAAACAATGGATTTTGCGATTACTTTTGCAAAAGAAATTATTTTAAAAGATATAACTGATAATCAAGTTAAAGAGAACATTGCCAATCAAATAAATAATGGAACTTACAACAATCTAATTTTAATTGATCCAGAAGGTATTATTATAAAAAAGGAAGTTGTTGAAAACCTTCAAAAAGAATTAAGTAACAAATCAATTGATGGTAATAAGCGTATATATATAATAAATAATTGTGAAAAATTAAATACTCAGTCATCTAACTCTATTTTAAAGTTTTTAGAAGAACCAGAAGAAGATATAATAGCGATACTAATAACTGATAATAAATATCAATTGCTTGAAACAATTACTTCAAGATGTCTTAATATAAGATTACAGGATGATAAAGCCCCAACTGAAGACAACTTATCAACTAAAGAAAAAATCGGTATGAATCTCTTTAATAAAACAGACGAAATGAATGAGTTTATTAATAACTCACATACTGATGAATTTATTGATAATCTTGTAAAGTTTATAGTACATTATGAAAAAAATAGAATTCAAACATTATTATATTTAAATAAAATTTGGCATGAAAAAATCAAAGATAAATCAGAAATGATATTAGCATTTGATATTATGATACTATTTTATAATGATGTGCTAACTTATAAAGTTAATAATAAAATTAATATTTTTAAAGATTTAGATGATCAAATAAACGAAATGTGTAAAAATAACACTATGGACCAAATATGCCATAAATTAGATGTTTTAATTAAATCAAAACGAAAAATAAGAAATAATGTAAATAGTAAATTACTAATGGACAAGCTGGTAATTAATTTTGGAGGTGAGAATTGTGATTAAGGTTGTGGGCGTAACGCTAAAAGACAGAGGAAAAGTTTACTACTTTTTACCAAATAATCTTGAATTAAAAAAGAATGATGAAGTAATTGTTGAAACAGAACGAGGACTACAGTATGGTAAAGTAGCAACTGATTTTTTTGAAATTGAAGAATCTAAAATAAAAACACCTTTAAATGTAGTTGTGAGAATTTCATCATCAAGTGATTCTTTTAAACATAAAAAAAATGTTGATGAAGCTCGTGATGCTATAAACGTTTGTAAAAAATTAGTTGAAAAGAATGGACTTAAGATGAAAGTAATCGATGCTAATTTTACTTTTGATCGCAATCAACTACAATTTTATTTTTTGGCTGATGCTAGAGTGGATTTTAGAAATTTAGCAAAAGAATTAGCAAATATTTATAAAACCAGAATTGAATTACGACAAATTGGAATTAGAGATAAAGCCAAAGAAATTGGTGGTTTAGGACAATGTGGTAGGAATTTATGCTGCTCTCAATTTTTAAATAGTTTAGATAATGTAACTATTAACATGGCTAAAAATCAAAATTTATCACTAAATCCTACTAAGATAAATGGATCTTGTGGTAGATTGTTATGTTGTTTAAAATATGAAGATGAAACTTATGGCGAATGCCGTAAATGTTTACCAACTGTTGGTCAAAAGGTAAAAACTGATAGTGGGGAAGGAATTGTTATTTCTTTGGAAATATTAAAAGGAATTTATAAAGTAAATGTTCCGGGTGTTGGAGTAGTAGAAGTGGAAAAAACTAAAAATGGATGTTGTTAATTATTTATTAGGATATAAAAATCTTAAAATTTATCAAAACTCCTCGATGTTTAATTTTTCATTAGACTCTGTTTTATTACCAAACTTTGTAACATTAAATGCAAGAGCAAAGAAAATATTGGATATTGGATGTGGAAATGCTCCAATATCTATAATTTTAACTACAAAAACTAAAGCCCATATAACAGGTGTTGAAATTCAGCCAAAAGTATTTTCATTAGCTCAAAAATCCGTTAATATAAATAATTTAGATGATCAAATAACTTTGATCAATGATGATATAAATAATCTATACTTAGAATTAGAAAGTGATTCATTTGATGTAATAGTTTGCAATCCCCCGTTTTTTAAAGTCAACCCCGATTCAAGGTTGAATGAGAGTGAATATAAAACAATTGCTCGTCATGAAGTGTCGCTTGATGTTGAAAAAATAATGAAAATAAGCAAGAAACTATTAAAAAACAATGGTGTTGTAGCTATTGTCCATCGTCCAGAAAGATTAATATCTATTATTGATATTATGAAAAAAAACAATATCGAACCTAAAAAAATTCAATTTGTTTATCCTAAAATTAATAGCAATTCAAATATTTTATTAATAGAAGGAAGCAAAAATGGTAAAGAAGGTCTAAAGGTATTGCCCCCAATTTATACACATGAAGAAAATGGAGACTATACAGAAGCAATCAAAAAATATTTTGAATAGAGGGATAGGATGTCGCAAAAAAGTTATGATAATAGTCCGTCGTTATATTTAATACCAACTCCAATTGGTAATTTAGATGATATAACGCTCAGAACTATAAAAACATTAGAACAAGTTGAAGTTATATTTGCGGAAGATACAAGAGTTACTGCAAACTTACTAAAACATCTAAACATTAGTAAAAAGTTAATATCTAATCATAATTATAATGAAACTGATAATCATGATAAATTGTTAGAATATTTAAAAAATGGAAAAGATGTAGGAATAGTTACTGATAGGGGAACTCCGGTAATTAGTGATCCAGGATATGAATTAGTAAAAGTAGCAATAGAAAATAATTATAATGTAATTGCCTTACCGGGACCAACAGCGTTGATTCCGGCTTTAATCGTTTCTGGTTTAGAACCATCACCATTTTTATTTTATGGTTTTTTAAATAACAAGGAAGAAAAACGAAAGAAAGAACTAGAAAATTTAAAAAAGTTAGATTTTACAATAATTTTCTACGAATCCCCACATCGTGTAGAAAAAACACTTAACAATATGTTGCAAGTATTAGGCGACCGTAAGATAAGTATTTCGCGGGAAATAAGTAAAAAATTTGAAGAAGTATATCGCGGAAAAATAAGTACAATAATTAATGATGTTAGTAATGTAAAAGGTGAGTTAGTTCTAGTTCTAGAAAAAAACAAAGAAGAGAATAATTATGATAATTTGACAATAGTCGAACATGTTAATTTATATATTAAAGAAGGATATGATGTTAAAGAATCAATAAAAAAAACTTCACAAGATCGTCAAATTAGTAAAAATGAAGTGTATAAAATTTATCACAATATTAATTAAGGAGGTAAGAATATGAAGTTAATTGTAGGACTTGGTAATCCAGGTAGGGAATATGAAAAAACAAGGCATAATGCTGGTTTTATAATGGTTGATGCTTTAGCAAAAGAACACGGAATATCAATTGATAAAGAAAAATTTAAGGGATTATATGGTGAATTTAATCATAATGGCGAAAAAATTATGTTATTGAAACCAATGAAATATATTAATTTATCAGGGGAAGTTATTAGAGACTTCATTGGTTACTTTAAAATTGATATAGATGATGTTTTTATAATTTGTGATGATATGAGTTTTTCTGTCGGCGAATTCAAGTTAAAATATAAAGGAAGTTCTGGGGGTCATAACGGATTAAAAAATATTGAATTACATTTAAATACTTCTGAATATAAAAGAATGAAAATTGGTATTTCAAAGGATAATCTAATTGATACTCGGGATTATGTGCTTGGAAAATTTTCAGTTGAAGATATGCAAAAGTTAGAAGAAATAATTAATATTTTTCCCAAAATAATTGAAGACTTCTTGGAACTATCTTTTAATAACTTAATGAATAAATATAATAAAAAACAAAAATAATGGTGGGATTATATGAATAAAATACTAACAATTGATCCAAAAACAGAAATAGTAATCGGTTTAAATAAGGAATTAAAATGTATATATGTATATAATAGATTTGTTGAATTAAACGAATCTGTTGTTTTTTTAGTTAATTCTTTATACGAAGCCACAACTATGTATCAAACATTGCTTAATTATACAAAAGAAGTATTACTGTTTCCTATGGATGATTTTTTAACAAGTGAAGCAGTTGCATTAAGTCCGGAATTAAAAAATACAAGATTAGAAACAATTCAATCTATAATAGACAACGATAAAAAGATTGTTGTAACAAATTTAATGGGATATTTAAGGTTTTTGCCACCAAAACAACTTTTTCTTGATAATAAATTAAAAATAGAAGTAAATAAAGAATATAAAATATCTGATATTGTAAAAATATGTAACAAAATAGGATATAAAAGGGAGACACTAGTAAATAAAACAGGTGAAATGGCTGTTCGAGGATTTATTTTAGATATTTTTCCTATTAATGAAGCAAATCCTATTCGAATTGAATTTTGGGGCGACTCAGTTGAATCAATTCGACTTTTTGATGTTGATACCCAAAAAACAATTCGAGAAATAAACGAAATTAAAATTTATCCCAATACTGAATTTATTATAAATGATGAAATCGATATTGATTATGTAACTCAAAAGGATCTTCTTAAGTATATAACACCAGTTAATATAACTAGTTATTTAAATAATCCAAAGGTTATAATCAATAATTATAATGAGATAGAAGTTGGGTATAAATTATTACAAGATGAAATCTTTAATTATCAAAAAAATAATGAATTAAAAAACTTAGCTTATATGCATGATCTATATGAATTAAAAAGTGACGTAATTCACCTAACAGATTTTGATAATAATATTGAACAATTAAAATACAAATTAATATATAATTCTAAAGATGTTGAACCATTTGGTAATACTCCAGAGTTAATTAATAGTCGATTAAATAAATATTTAATGACTAAAGGAAAAGTTATAGTTTGTTTACCTGATAGATATGCAATAAATAAATTAATTGATGAATTAGAAAATAAAAATTTAGTTTTTTCTTCACTTGAAGAAATAATAGACGGAAAAATAAATTTAATTATCAAAAAAATAAATCATGGATTTGAATTACCGAATCTGATTGTTATAAGTGATAATGAAATATTTAATAAAAAAAGTATTAATCAAAAATATAAATCCAAATTTAAAATTGGGACTCAAATTAGAGATATTAAAAAAATTAATGTAGGAGATTATATTGTTCATGAAATTCATGGTATTGGTCAGTACTGTGGAATGACGAAAGTTAAAAAAAATGGTTTTGATAAGGATTATCTTTTAATTCAATATCGCGGAAAAGATAAATTATATGTTCCAGTTGAAAAAATTGAAAATATAAAAAAATACTCTTCAAGTGGTAATGGAGTTCCTAAACTCAATAAATTAGGTAGTATTGAATGGGCAAAAACAAAATTACGTGTTAAACAAAAAATTGAAAACATAGCAGCTTCTTTATTAAAATTATATGCTGAACGCGAATCATCAAAAGGTTTTGCATTTGATGAAGATGGAATCGAGCAATTAGAATTTGAAAAGGAATTTAAATTTACTGATACTGTTGACCAAACTAAAGTAACAGAAGAGATTAAATTAGATATGGAAAAACCGATACCAATGGATCGATTATTGTGTGGTGATGTTGGGTTTGGAAAAACAGAAGTTGCTTTTAGGGCTATGTTTAAAGCAGTATTATCTGGTAAGCAAGTTGCCTTTTTATGTCCCACCACAATCCTATCGAATCAACATTATAATAATGCGTTAGATAGATTTAAATCATTTGCAGTTAATATTGTTTTGTTAAATAGATTTGTCACACCATCTGAAACTAAAAAGATTATTAAAGATATTAAAGGCGGAAAGGTCGATATTGTAATTGGTACACATAGGATTTTAAGTGATGATGTTATCTTTAATGATCTAGGACTGTTAGTTGTGGATGAAGAACAGAGATTTGGTGTTAAGCATAAAGAAAAAATTAAAAAATATAAAACTAATATTGATGTTTTAACATTGACTGCAACCCCAATTCCAAGAACATTACAAATGACTTTTACTGGTATTAGGAGTTTGTCATTAATTCAAACACCTCCAATTAATCGTTACCCAGTCCAAACATATGTCATGGCTTATAACAATTTATTAATTAAAGATGCAATCTACAAAGAAAAATCTCGTAATGGACAAGTATTTATTTTATATAATAATATTCAAAATATGGCTTTAAAGGAAGCCGAATTAAGAAAATTATTACCTGATATAAGAATTGTTTCAGCACATGGACAAATGTCTAAGAGAGAACTTGAAAAAGTAATGTTGGATTTTTATAATCACGAATATGATGTATTACTATGCACAACCATCATTGAAACAGGAATTGATATACCAAGAGTAAATACCCTAATTATTGTTGATGCTGATCGTTTTGGATTATCACAGTTATATCAAATTAGAGGACGTGTAGGTCGCAGTGATAAAATTGCATATTGTTATTTAATGTATGATAACAAAAAAATATTATCTGAAATTGCAACCAAAAGATTAACTGTTATTAAGGATTTTACAGAACTTGGTAGTGGTTTTTCAATTGCAATGCGTGATTTATCAATTAGAGGCGCTGGTGATATTTTAGGTAGTGAACAGGCCGGGTTTATTGATACGGTTGGTATCGAAATGTTTTTAAATATGCTCAATAATGAAATAAGAAAATTAAAAGGTGAAATTATTGAAGAACCGGTTGATGATGAAGTACTACCATTAATTGAAGTGGATACAACAATTAGTGATGATTATATTTTTGAAGAAGAATTAAAGATTGAGGTCCATTCTAAAATTAATACAATTGATTCACGACAAAGATTAGAAGAAGTGAAAGCGGAGATTGAAGATCGTTTTGGTCCTGTAGACACAAAGTTGTTAGTTTATATGTATGAAGAATTATTTGAAAAAATGGCCCGCAAAATGTATATTAATAGAGTTAAACAAACTAAGAATTTTCTTGAACTTGAGCTTCCTGAAGAACTTGTTGAAAAAATTAATATTCAAAATTTATTTATTGAAGTTAGTAAAATATCTAAAATGTTCCGTTTTGGAATAAAAAAGAAAAGGTTGTTAATAACCCTTGATACATTAAATTTAGATAAACATTTTATCTATTATCTAATAGAATTATTAGAACTAATAAAAAGAGATTATATCGATAAGATATAATCTTTATTTTGATTTTATAAAATTCATAATACTTGGAACAATTTGTTTCTTACGAGATAAACAATCTTTTATAAATGACCATTGTTCTAAATTTGTTACTTTTAGGGATTCACCAAGTAAATATTTTGAATCTTCACTATACAAAACATAAGATCCTTGATTCAATATATCGGTTATGAAGATAGCAAAAATATCATATTTTCCATCTTTTGAAGATTTTTCAATTATTGATAAATAATCTTCAATACTATCTTTAATAACAGTTGGATTTGTTGAAAAAATTTGTCCAATTCCAACTTGATAATCTTTAACAGAAAACTTTTTAAAATCACTAAAAATAATTTCTTCTTTAGTTTTCCCATCTAATGAAGATGCTGCGTCAAACATTTTTTTAGCAAATTCATTAATATCTATTTTTGTAAGTATTGCCAATTCATTTAGCACATTAACATCTAACTGTGTTGTTGTTGGCGATTTCAACAATAGTGTATCAGAAATAATTCCTGCTAGCATTAAACCAGCAATGCTTTTATCTATTTCAATATTATTCTCTTTGTATAAAAGATACACAATTGTGTTGGTGCTCCCCACAGGCATATTTCTAAAATTAATTGGTAGTGTTGTTCCAATAGATCCAATCTTGTGATGGTCTACAATTTCTAAAATTTCTGCTTGGTCTAGTCCTAAAGCACTTTGTTGTTCTTCGTTATGATCAACTAAAATAACTTTTTTTCTATTTTTTTCTGATAGATCAGAAATATGAATAAGCCCCAAACATTGTCTTTGTTGATTGATAACAGGATAGTTACTATATTTAGTCTTAGTTGCAATTTCTTCAAAATCATCAACTGTGTCTAATTCATTAAAATAAACAATATTAGTTTTATTACTAATGATATGAACATAATTACATAAGCTAATCATTCTAGTAACTTGAAAAGTATCATACGGAGTTCGAATAATGTTTACTCCATTTTTTTTCGCCATTTCTAGATGTTCATTTAAAATAATTGAATTTTTTGAAAGAATAATTAATTTTGCCATATTGGTAATTGCATATTCGTGAATACTATGACGATCCCCCATAATAAGTACTGAATTATTGTCAATTTTGATTTTGTTTATAAAGGTTGTACTTCTATATGATGGAACAATAATTTTTCCATTAATTTCATCATCAAATCTAGTTACTTCTTCTCCATCTAAAGCTTCGATAATATTATCATAAGAAGTATACAATTTATATATGTCTCCTTTAATATGATCCCTTGCAATATCTTTCATTGAAATTATTCCCACCAATTTTTTGTTTTCATCAATTATTGGTAAATTACTAATTGAGTTATTGCTCATGTAATTATAAGCTGTATAAATTGACTCATGCATATTTAAAAAATAATTTTTTTGATATTCTAAATTTTTGATTTGTAGTTTAACATCATTTAAATACTCTGGTTGCGGAAAACCAAAATAATCAAGTACGAATTTTGTTTCGGAATTAATATCTCCAAGGACTCTCGGAGAAGCATTCATTCCTTGCTTAATTTTTAACTCAGCAAGCGCAATGGCAGATGTTACACTATCAGTATCTGGCACTTTGTGCCCAAACACATAAACTTTATCCATAATAAAACTCCTTTTTACTAAATATTTTAATTATATCATATTTGTCCATAGGCGCAAGTATAAAAACAACATAATTAGACAAAATATTAACTAGAGAGTGAGGTATATATGAAAAGTATAGGTATTGTTAGAAGAATTGACGAAATGGGTAGAATTGTTATTCCAAAAGAAATAAGGAAAACATTACGAATAAATAATAATGATAATATTGAAATTTATATAGAGGGTGAAGATAAGATAATTCTAAAAAAATATTCGTTAATGAAAAATATAAATGATTTTGCGCAAAAGTTTGTTGATTCAATGCATAGTTTCATAAAAAACAATATTATTATAACCGATACTAAAGATATTATAGCTGTTGCTGGACTAAATAAAAAAGATTACTTAAATAAACCAATTAGTGAAAAATTAGAAACTTCGATTATGAGAAGAGAAAATATATTAGAAAAATATTCTAAGGAATATGAAATAATTAATGGCCAAAAGGAAATAGGAACTTATGCAATTAGTACGATAATTGCAAATGGTGATGCTATTGGTTTAGTTATTATGACTTCGAATGATGAGGAATTAAATCATACTGATGAAAAAATTGTTAAGATAGCTTCACAGTTTTTAGGAAAATATCTTGAACAATAGTTTTAAACATGTTATAATTACACTAATTATTGTTTAAAGATGTTGAAGGAAATAAAAATACTGTCGTTTCTATAGAGACTTTGCGCACCGGTGAAAGCAAAGGTAACAATGTATTTTAAATGGTTCTGGAATCGCTTAGTCGATATGTAGGCTAAGCCGTTAGTACGCGTTAATACTTTGAGTGTATAGTTTTTATAAATTAAGGTGGTACCGCGTCATCACGTCCTTAAACAGGGTGTGATTTTTTTATTTAGGAGGAATAATATGAAAAGATTTTTTGAAAAAATTAGTTTTAAACAATTTAGTGAAGATATAGCAAATGATAGTAAATTATATGAGGAATATAATTTGCCAAAAAGAAGTACTAAAAATAGTGCTGGTTATGATTTTTGGTCAATTGAAGATTTTGTAATTAAACCAGGTGAAATTAAAAAAATTCCAACGGGAATAAAAGTTAGTATGGAAAATGATGAAATGCTAATGCTGGTTGTTAGAAGTAGTATGGGCTTCAAATATAATGTTAGATTATGCAATCAAGTTGGTATTATTGAAAGTGATTATTATAATAATCCATCTAATGAAGGACATATGTGGATTAAATTACAAAATCATGGTGATAAAGAATATATTATAAAGAAGGGTGATGCTTATTTGCAAGGAATATTCACCAAATTTTTAACTGTTGATAATGAAAAAAATATAAATGAGGAAAGAACTGGTGGCTTTGGCAGCACCAGTAAAGGTGATAGAAATGAATAAGAATTTTAATATTTATACTGCAATTGCGTATGCCTCTGGCAAACCTCATATTGGAAATACCTATGAGATTGTTTTAGCCGATGCTATTGCGCGTTATAAGCGTTTATTAGGTTACAATGTTTATTTTCAAACGGGTACTGATGAGCATGGTCAAAAAATAGCTGATAAAGCAGCAGCAAATGGTCAAAGTAATCAAAAATATGTTGATAATGTTTCTCTTGAAATCCGAAGAATATGGGATATTATGAATACAAGTTATGACAAATTTGTTAGAACTACTAACCCAGGTCATAAAGCAATGGTTTCAAGGATATTTGAAAGATTATATAATCAAGGAGATATTTATAAAGATATTTATGAGGGATTATATTGTACACCATGTGAATCATTTTTTACTGAAGCACAATTAATTGATGGAAAATGTCCTGATTGTGGAAGAGAAGTAGTTCCAACAAAAGAAGAAGCATATTTTTTTAAATTAAGTAATTATGTTGATCGATTAGAAAAACATATAAATGAAAATCCTGAGTTTATCTCACCAGTTAGTCGTAAAAATGAAATAATAAATAACTTTATAAAACCAGGTCTACAAGACCTTTGTGTATCTAGGACATCATTTGATTGGGGAGTACCAGTAACTATTGATGATGGTCATGTTGTCTATGTATGGATAGATGCATTAAGTAATTATATTACTTTTATCGGTTATGATGTAGATGGTCATCATGAACCTCAGTTTTCAACCCGTTGGCCAGCAGATTTACACGTAATAGGAAAAGATATTTTAAGGTTTCATGTTATCTATTGGCCAATTATGTTAATGGCATTGGATTTGCCTCTTCCAAAGAAAATTTTAGGACACCCTTGGCTATTATCTGGCGAAGAGAAGATGAGTAAATCAAAAGGCAATATTATATATGCAGATGATTTGGTAAAATTATTTGGTGTTGATCCTGTTAGACACTATTTGTTAAGTCAAATGCCATACGCTAATGATGGAATTTTTACTTATGAATTATTAATTGATAAAATTAATTCTGATCTTGTTAATAATTTAGGAAATTTATTAAATAGAACATTAAGTATGTCGCATAAATATTTTGATGGAATAGTTGTTCAGCCAGGAGAGACTACTGAGTTAGATCAATCACTTATTGATTTTGTTAATAATCAAAAAAATCAAGTTGAAAGTAAAATGAAAGAATATAAGGTCTCTGATGCTGTAAATTTAACTTTTGATATATTTAATCGTGCTAATAAATATATAGATGAAACAACTCCTTGGGTTTTAGCTAAGGATGAAACAAATAGGGATCGCTTAGCGACTGTTATGTACAACTTACTTGAAACCCTAAGAATTGGGGCAGTGCTACTTCAACCATTTTTACCCGAAACTGCTGATAAGATTTTCTATCAACTTAATACTTTAAATAGGGGATACGATTCGTTAGATGATTTTAGAGGAATGGATTTTGATTTAAAATTGAATGCTCCTGAGCCCCTTTTCCTAAGAATTGATAAGAATGAAAAATTGGAAGAAATCAAAAATTCTTAAAAATTGTAATTAAAAGTGTCAAATGTTGTAAAATGTCTAAATATAAGTGTAGAAAAACTTTGTATTTGCACTATGCTTATGCTATATTTATAGTGTTGTGAGTAAAATGAGTAAAAGAGGAAGGGAAACATGATTACTAAAGAGAATAAAGAAGAAGTAAGTATTGCTGTTTGCTTTATCGTAGTAACGTTACTCAACTTAGGAAGTCTTCTACTTGAATTTAATGCTATAAAGTTTATATATTTCATATTTGTTATATTTGTTATTATAAAATATGTATGTATAAAAAAAGAGGGTTAAAGATTGTACCTATAATATGGTATAATCTTTTTTATGAGGTGATATAATGTTAATTGATACCCATTGTCATTTATTTAGTGAATATTATGATGATATTGATTTTGTCATTAAAAATATGAAAAGTAATATAATAATAGTAAGTGGTACAAACACTGAAACAAACAAACAAGTAATTAAATTGTGTAACAAATACAAAAATGTATATGGAACCTTAGGAATTCACCCATCAGAGCTCGAAAATTTTCAATCTAGTGATTTAGATTTTATTACTGAAAATTTAAATAATAAAAAAATTGTGGGTATTGGTGAAATTGGTTTAGATTACTATTGGACTACAGATAATAAAGAAAAACAAAAGGAAATTTTTGAAAAACAACTACAATTAGCAAAAAAGCATAATAAAACAGCTGTCATTCATAGTCGCGATGCTTTAACTGATACATATAATATTTTAAATAAAAAGGAATATAGTAATATGAAAATAGTTTTGCATTGTTATAGTTATGATTTAGAAACTGCTCAAAAAATAGTTAAACTTGGAATAAAGTTGGGTATTGGTGGAATTATAACTTTTGACAAGTCAAAAAATTTAGAAAATGTTGTAAAAAACATTGATTTAAACCATCTGTTATTAGAAACAGATAGCCCTTATTTATCACCTGTGCCTTTTCGTGGTAAGCAAAATAAACCATCAAATGTAAGGTTTATAGCTGAAAAAATAGCTGAAATAAAAAATATTGATGTAGAAAAAGTAATAAAGAGTACGAGTGATAATGCTATTCGTCAATTTGACATAAAATATGATTTATGATAGAATTTTTGTGTTAGGAATATTACGAGGTGAAAATTATGAATTCATATTTACTACATTTTGTTGGTAAATTGATAAGTTTAATAGTGGTTTCTACGGCATCGTTATTTGGTAGTTATACCTTGAATAATGTGGAAACTGTAAATACTAACACTAATTTGAATAAAAGTTTAAATAGGATCAATACTATTGTTGAATATGATACTATTGTACAAAGAACGTCTAAATTACCATTTAATAATAAACGCGTAATTGTTGAAGGAGAGTTCGGACTTGTTTATGAAAACCCAACTACTAAGAAAACTGAAATAATAAAAGAAGTTGTTAATGAAGTTGTGGAAGTTGGAACAGGACCTAAAGGTGACTTTAGTGGACGTTTAACGGCATATGGTGCCGACTGTAAGGGTTGTAGTGGAACCGTTGCATGTAAAACAAAAGATAAAAAAAGTTTTAATTTAAATAAAGATGGAATTATTTATAATGATTCTGAGTATGGCGATATAAGAATTTTAGCAGCTACTCATGAAATTTTCCCTTGTGGAACAATTATTAAAGTATCTCGTGAATCAGATGAACCTTTTATAGGAATTGTTATGGATACTGGATATGCAATGAGAACTGCGTGGAAGGAACAAAATAAAATCGTAATCGACTTAGCCTTTTTATCGCAAAAGGATCCTGGAGTACATAAAACAACAAGCAATAATGTTGATTACAATGTTCTGCGCTGGGGATGGTAGAAGACTTAAGGTCTTCTTTTTTATTAAAAATATGGAGGTATATATGGACTACTCACCAAAAAAAACAAAGGAATTACTTGAAAAACATGATTTTAAATTTAAAAAGAAATTTGGTCAGAATTTTATAATTGATGAAAATATAATTAATGCGATTATAAATAAAAGCAATATTGATAAAGATACATTAGTTATTGAAATAGGGCCAGGTAGTGGTGCTCTTACAAACAAGTTAGCTCTTTCAGCCAAGGAAGTATTATGTTATGAAATTGATACTAAATTAAAAGAAATTTTAGCTAGTAATTTAGAAAACCATAAAAATGTTAAAGTAATATTTGAGGATTTTCTAAAAAGGGATATTTTTAATGATATTAAGAATTATGATTACAAAAAACTTTTTGTAGTTGCTAATTTACCATATTATATTACTACCCCAATAATTTTAAAGTTAATAGAGGATAATATAAATCCAAATAAAATAGTGGTTATGGTTCAAAAGGAAGTCGGTGATCGCTTTCGAGCAAAACCAGGAACAAAGGACTATAATTCATTATCTATTTTTATTAATTATTTTTATGATGTAAAAAAGATTATGGATATTAGTAAAAATGTTTTTATTCCTAAACCAAATGTAGATAGTATTGTTGTTGAATTCAATAGAATTGAAAAAAAATTATCTTTAAAAGATAAAGAATTATTTTTCAAACTAATATATGATAGTTTTCGTCAAAAAAGAAAGACAATAAAAAATAATTTACAAGGTTATGACTTAGAAATTATTGAAAAGATTCTTTTAAAAAATAATTTTAGTTTAGGATCTCGTGCTGAACAAATTCCAATCGAAGTTTTTGTGGAAATTGCTAATAATTTGGTGAAATAAAAATATGTTAGAAATAAATAACAATTGGGATGATTTACTAAAGGAAGAAATGAAAAAAGAATATTTTCAAAAATTATTATCTTTTTTAAATGACGAGTACAACAGTAAAACTATTTTTCCAGAATATAAAAACATTTTAAATGCTTTAAAATTAACTGATTATAATAATGTTAAAGTATTAATTCTAGGACAAGATCCATATCATGGCGTTGGCGAGGCTCATGGATTATCCTTTTCTGTGATGAATAAACAAAAAAGACCGCCTTCTTTAAATAATATTTTTAAGGAATTAAAAAATGATTTATGGATAACTCGGGTTAATAATAATTTAAGTGATTGGGCGAATCAAGGAGTTTTATTATTAAATGCTATTCTGACTGTTGAAATGGATAAGCCATTATCACATAAAAATAAAGGTTGGGAGATTTTCACGGATAAAATAATTACTCTTTTAAATGAACGTGAAAAACCCGTGATTTTTGTTTTGTGGGGAAATTACGCAAAGGGAAAGAAACCTTTGATTACAAACGAAAGGCACATTATAATCGAGGGAGTTCATCCATCACCACTTTCAGCAAGTAGAGGGTTTCATGGAAGTAAACCATTTTCAAAAATAAATAAATATTTACAAAGTAATAATATTAATCCTATAAAATGGTAAATTTACTTGATATCATCTTTTAAATATAATAAAATTAATAATAGAGGTGTAATAGTGGAAAATGCATATAACTATTTAATGAATGAAGTTAAAATAAAGTATGGAGATGCAATTGTCGTTGGTGTTTCTGGAGGTCCAGATTCAATGGCTTTACTACATCTTTTAAGTCGTATAAAAAAGAGTCTAGATATCCAAGTGATATGTGCTCATGTTCATCATAATCTACGTAAAGAAAGCGATGATGAAAAGATTTTTGTGGAACGTTTTTGTGCAAATCATGGTATCGTTTTTGAATGGCATAAAATTGAAGATTATGGAGATGATAATTTTCATAATGAAGCTAGAAGTATTAGATATAATTATTTTAGTAAAATTGTAAAAAAATATAATGCTAAATATTTATTAACAGCTCATCATGGTGACGATTTAATTGAAACTATTTTGATGCGTATTGTTAGGGGATCAACGTTAAGAGGATACAGTGGGTTTTCTAAAGTTGTAAAGATGGATAATTATACAATTATAAGACCGTTAATTAATGTTACTAAGCAAGAAATCTATGAATATAACAAGAAAAATAAAATAAATTATGTAACAGATGATTCAAATGTAAAAGATGTTTACACTCGTAACCGTTTCCGTAAATATATTGTTCCTGAGTTTAAAAAAGAAGATGAAAAGGTTCATGAAAAGTTTTATAAATTTAGTACAACATTACTTGAATATAATAATTATATAGATAAAATTGTTGAAGAAAAATTAAAGAAAATTTATATTCAAAACATTATGAATATTGAAGAATTTTTAAAGGAAGAAAAAGTTATTCAAATGAAAATTATTTATTATATTTTAGAACAAATATATCAAGATGATTTGATGCTAATAACTGATCAACATGTTAAATTAATTCATAATCTTATTCATTCAAAACGTGCGAATGTAAAAATTCATTTACCAAACAATATTAAAGCTATTAAATCATATGATACTTTTACATTAGTGCTTGAGGAAACTAAAAATAATGAATATGAAATTGAATTAATAAATTATATGAATCTTCCTAATGGCCATAACATTGAAATAATTGAGGAAACTACTTCTGATAGTAATTTTTACTGTCGCTTAAATAGTAGTGAAATTACATTACCTCTTCATGTTAGAACAAGACAAAATGGAGATAAAATGTATGTTAAAGGGATGCTTGGACGTAAAAAAATCAATGATATATTTATTGATGAAAAAGTATCTATTGAAGAAAGAAATTCATGGCCGGTTGTTGTTGATTCAGCTGGTGTTATAGTATGGTTGCCAGGACTGAAAAAGTCAAAATTTGATAAATTAAAAAATGAAAAGTATGATATAATAATAAAATACTATTAAGGAAGGAGAATATTATGAATAAAAAAGGTATGAAAAAAGGTCTATACCCGTATTTAATATTATTTTTAGTAATGATGTCAATTGTATACGTTTTTGGAAAATCAAACGTAAAAATAAATAATTTAACCTATGATTCATTTATGGAACATGTTAATAAAGAAGAGGTTAAAGAAATTGTAATAACCCCTAGAAATAGGGCAAGTATTTATGAAATAAAAGGTACTTTAAAAGGATATGGAGAAAACGAAACCTTTATTTTGAAAGTTCCATTATCTAATGAGGTTATTTCTAAAATATTTAATGCTGAGGAAAAATATAATTTTAAAGTTGATACCCATGTAGATCCTGAGTCGGGAACATTTTTATTGTTTTTAGTTAACATTTTACCAATGTTATTACTTATTGGATTTGCCTTTGCTTTTATCAAAAAGCAAGTAGGAACTGCTAATAATTCGATGGATTTTGGTAAGAGTCGTGCAAAATTAAATCCAGATTCTAACAAAGTTACATTTGAAAATGTTGCTGGTCTTAGTGAAGAAAAAGAAGAAGTCTCAGAATTGATAGATTTCTTAAGAAATCCCAAAAAATTTCAAAGATTAGGTGCTAGAATTCCAAAAGGTGTTTTGCTTGTAGGTCCTCCAGGAACTGGTAAAACTTTATTAGCCAGAGCCGTTGCTGGTGAAGCTAGTGTCCCTTTCTATTATATAAGTGGATCAGATTTTGTGGAATTATTTGTTGGTGTTGGTGCTAGTCGTGTTAGAGATATGTTTAAACAAGCTAAACATAACGCTCCATGTTTAATATTCATTGATGAAATAGATGCAGTTGGACGTCAAAGAGGTGCTGGTTTAGGTGGCGGTCACGATGAACGTGAACAAACTCTAAATCAATTATTAACTGAAATGGATGGTTTTGGTGCTAATGAAGGAATAATTATTATTGCTGCAACTAACCGACCTGATGTTTTAGATCCAGCATTACTTAGACCGGGACGATTTGATCGTCAAGTTACAGTTAATTTGCCAGATGCTAAAGCTCGTGAAGAAATATTAGAAGTTCATGCTAAAGGAAAAACCTTTTCTAAAGGTGTTCGATTATCAAATATTGCTAAAAGAACCGTTGGATTTAGTGGGGCTGATTTAGAAAATTTACTTAATGAAGCTGCTTTATTAGCTGTTAGACGTGATAAAAACAATATTACGATGGATGAAGTTGATGAAGCACATGACCGTGTGTTAATGGGTCCAGCTAAGAAGTCTAAAAAATATACTGAAAATGAGAAAAAATTGGTTGCTTATCATGAAGCAGGTCACGTTGTTTTAGGTTTAAAATTAAATGATGCTAATGTTGTTCAAAAGGTAACTATTATACCGAGAAGTTATGCTGGTGGTTATGCGTTAATGTTACCAAAAGAAGAACGATATACATCTACTAAAAAAGAATTGTTAGAGAGAATTGCGGGTCTTCTTGGAGGAAGAGTTTCGGAGGAAATTGTCTTTAATGAAATTACTACAGGAGCTCATAATGACTTTGAACAAGCAACAAAAATTGCTCGTGCTATGGTTACTGAATATGGAATGAGTAGTCTTGGACCTGTTCAATTTGAGCATCAAGAATCTAGTGTTTTCTTAGGTCGTGATTATAATAAGAGTCGTAATTTTTCTAGTCAAGTGGCTTATCAAATAGATGAAGAAATCAGAAAAATTATTGGTGAACAATATGAAGTGGCTAAAAATATTATTAAAGAAAATATTGATTTATTAGATTTGATCGCTGAAACATTAATTGAACGCGAAACTTTAACTAAGGAACAAATCGAATATCTTGCTGAAAATGGACGTATGCCTGATGAAGTTGATGAAGACACATTAACCAAATTAACTGTTGCTGAGCTAAAAGAAATTGCTAAAGAACAACAAATACCAGGTTATACAAAAATGACTAAACAAGAGTTAATAGATAATATAAATGAAAATTAGAGTAAATTATTACTCTTTTTTTAAAACTTACAAAAAATAATTGCAAATAATGATATATTTGATATAATTAGTATGAAGAATAAAAAGGAGGAATAAAATGGAAAGAATAAATTTAATTAATGCAAATAATGAACCGTTTAATGCTGAAGTTATTCGTTATTTCGAATTAAATAATAGTGGTTACTTAATTTATTCGTTAAATGAAGTCGATGAGCAAAACTATGTTAAATTATATGCAGTTAAAGTAAATAATGAAAATGGTGCCTTAATTACTACTAATATTGATGAAGATGCTTGGACAGCAATTAAAGAATTAATAAAAGTTATCATTCGTGCTAACAAAGATGGTGTTGCTGAAGTAGCTGATTTAAATCTTGCTAATTTAGAATCATTAAAAATTAATGATGGCAGAGTATTTAAATTATCTAATCAATTAACTGAATTGTTAGGAGCAAATAAAAAGGTGGTTGTGGAACAACCGGTGGTTGAAGAAACACCTGCTATGCCAGAAGTTGAAGAAACACCAGTTGTTACCCCTGAACAAAACATGGATAACGAATGGCCGATGGAACCTAGCATTGATGCTGTTACAGAAACTGCTGAATTAACTCCTGTTGAAACAACAACTCCTGAAGTTGCGTCTGAAGTATCATTAGAAAACGAATGGCCGATGGAACCAACTGTTGAAACGACAGATGAAAAAGTTGCTGTTGATTCGTTTAAAGAATTATATGAACAAGAAAAACTTAAAAACGAAGAATTAATTAATAAGTTAAATGAAATTAAAAAACTTATTGGATAAATAAAAAAATAGAATTGTTAATCAATTCTATTTTTATGTGCTAAACGACTAGCAGCAGAAGATGCGATTGCACATATAATGTCATCTAAAAATGTGTGACATTGTTTCATTTCCTCGCCTAGTTTATCCAATTTACCAATAATACCTGGTTTTAACTTATCTAGATACCCAAAATTAGTAAAAGCAATTGAGCCATGAACGTTAACTATACTAAGTGGTAAGATTTCATCAATACCATATAGTGCATCATCTTTTTTTATTATATCGTTAATTTCTTCATCAAGAAGATTTTTTTCAGCAGCTTCATCTATAGCAATACCTGTTAGAATTGCGTGGATCACTTCTCTTTTTTCGAGTACTGTGCAAACTGATTTAATGCAATCATCCATTGTTAGGGTCGATATATATTTTTTCTGTAAATCATACACAATCTCTGCAATGTCAATAATTTCAACACCTCGATTGTTTAGTTTTTTTATTGCTTTTTCTGTTAAATTACTCATATTAATCCTCCAATCATAAAATAGTAATAAAATCATAAAATTAGTTGAGGTGAATATATGAAAAATACAATTAGCTATTTTTACAATCTTGAGCCTGATAATATTCACCAACAAGATAAGGTTTATAAATTTAATATAGGGAATAACAATTATGTTTTTCTACCTTGTTATCGGTCAGAAAAAGAAATTGATGATTTGTATTCTTTAAGTACATCTTTAATTTCACAAGGAATATACTGTCATCAAATAGTCCTAAATAATAATTCATCAAAAGTAACGCTAATAAATAATATTCCCTATATTTTATTATTTATATATATAACTGATTCTCGTAATATAACTTACGAAGATTTAGTTTGGTTTTCCAACATAAGTGTTAATCCAACTGAAACTACATTAAGAAGAGATAATTGGTTATACTTATGGAGTGAAAAAATTGATTATTTTGAATATCAAGTTAGTCAATTTGGGAAAACGTTTCCTTTACTTCGTGAAAGCTTTAGTTATTTTGTCGGAATGACAGAAACTGGTATAAGTTTTCTAAAAAACATCAATACTAATAATAAATCTTTATCTCTATCGCATGGGCGAATAAAAAAGGATAATACTCTTTTTGATTTGTATAATCCCTTAAACTTCATTATTGATAGTAAGACAAGAGATATATGTGAATATTTTAAAAACAGTTTTTTTGATGGAAACAATATAATCTATGAAGTCATCGATTACATAAACTCCAGCAATCTAAATGAAACTGATTGTTTATTATTATATGCAAGAATGCTTTTCCCGACAATTTATTTTGATTCTTTCGAACTAATTGTTCATAATCAACTTTCTGAAAAAGAAATATTAAAAATTATTCACAAAGTAAATGATTACGAGTTATTTTTAAATAAATTATATAATTATTTAAAACAAATAATATCAATTCCAAACATTGAGTGGATAAGTAAAATACAGACTACTCAACATTTATAACTTCTGTTATTTCTGGAATCTCATTGATAATTGCAGTTTCAATAACTTCTTTTAAAGTTATGTTAACCATATGACAATTAGAGCATGCTCCTAATAACTTTATATAAACAATATTATCTTCTAATTTAACAAATTCAATATTGCCCCCATCACTAATAAGAAACGGTCTTAATTCATTAATTATATTTATTATTTTTTCTTCATTATTTTTCATAAATTACCTCCATTTACATTATATATTAATCTTTTAAATTAGTAAACACTTTTAAATATAGGATATTTTATGCTATAATTGTTTGTAGAGGTGTAAATGTGACAAAATATAAGAAAGGAAAGATAGTAAAAGGTGCAGTTACTGGTATTGAATCATATGGTATATTTGTATCATTAGATGAATTCTATAGTGGATTGATTCATATTTCAGAGATTTCTCATAATTATGTTAAAAATATTAACGATCATGTTAGTGTCGGTGATATAATATATGTTGAGGTTCTTGATGTAGATGAAAAATTAGCACAACTTAAATTAAGTATCAAAAACATTGATTATAAGAAAAATAATAATTTTAGAAAACGCAAAATAAAAGAAACAAATTCTGGATTTAGTACATTATCTAAGATGCTTCCAATATGGATAGAAGAAAATATTAGAAAAAATTCAAATTTTGTTGACAAATAATTCTATAAATGTTATATTAAGTTACGTCCAGTGTTAATGGGTGATTAGCTCAGTTGGTTAGAGCACCTGCCTTACAAGCAGGGGGTCGTAGGTTCGAGTCCTACATTGCCCACCATGCCGGAATAGCTCAATCTGGTAGAGCAACTGACTTGTAATCAGTAGGTTACGGGTTCAATTCCTGTTTCCGGCACCATTGGAGGGATAGCGAAGTGGCCAAACGCGGCAGACTGTAAATCTGTTCCTTCGGGTTCGATGGTTCAAATCCATCTCCCTCCACCATTTATGTTGGTTATGTTGCCTCGTAGCCAAGCGGTAAGGCACCACACTTTGACTGTGGCATGCGCTAGTTCGAATCTAGCCGAGGCAGCCATTTTTATTTTATGTCCCGTTAGCTCAGTAGGTAGAGCATTTGACTTTTAATCAAAGGGTCACAAGTTCGAATCTTGTACGGGACACCATTCGTTTTTGCCTGAGTGGCGGAATAGGTAGACGCACAGGACTTAAAATCCTGCGAGACTCAACTCTCGTGCCGGTTCAATTCCGGCCTTAGGCACCATTTTAATTTTTTTGTAATTTATATAAAATATGGAGAAATACCCAAGTCTGGTTGAAGGGACTGGTCTTGAAAACCAGCAGGTCGGAAACGGCGCGGGGGTTCGAATCCCTCTTTCTCCGCCAATTTTATTTAAATTAATATCGCGGAGTGGAGCAGTTTGGTAGCTCGTCGGGCTCATAACCCGAAGGTCGTTGGTTCAAATCCGGCCTCCGCAACCATATGGTCCCGTGGTGTAGCGGTTATCACGTCTGCCTGTCACGCAGAAGATCGCGAGTTCGATTCTCGTCGGGACCGCCATTTGGCTTTGTAGCTCAGTCGGTAGAGCAGAGGACTGAAAATCCTCGTGTCGGTGGTTCGATTCCGCCCAAAGCCACCATTTAAATATTAATGATCTTGCGCCCGTAGATCAATTGGATAGATCGTTTGACTACGGATCAAAAGGTTATGGGTTCGACTCCTATCGGGCGCGCCATATCGGGAAATAGCACAACTTGGTAGTGCACTTGGTTTGGGACCAAGGGGTTGCAGGTTCAAATCCTGTTTTCCCGACCATTATGAGTATAAAAAGAGATTTCTGAAAAAATCTCTTTTTCTAATACTATTGTAATTCATAACTCTTTTGAGGATTTTCAAAATTGGATTTATTTGATTAAAAATAATGTATAATAAACTGTGAAAATAAAAGTACATGGTTTTAATTTTAATAAATATGATATAATTTTTTAAAGAGGTGTAATAATGAATGAAAATATACCTGATGTTATTTTAGATGTAGGATTTGATTTCGACTGGGACGAAGAAGATGTTTGGAAATTAAATTATCCTACAAAAGCAATGAACATAAAAAAATTGGAATGGCATTTTGATATGCCATTTTGGAATTACGATAATAAGTGGTATAATCTTAAACCAATTGATGTCATAAAAGATAATTCAAAATATAAAGATGAATACAATCGGATAATGAAGGCAAATTTAGATTATCCTATTGATATTATGAAAAATAAAGATAAATATGTAATTTTAGATGGTTTACATAGATTGGTAAAAGCAAAAATATTGGGTTATAGCAAAGTGAATGTTAGAATAATACCAAGAACAGAAATCAATAATATAAAAAAATAAATTTTGTAATCCCTTTTATTTCTCAATCGTATAGTCAATAAAGCCTATGGATCTGTATGATTTAAATATTATAAAATTATTGTTATTAGAGGTGACAAATGGAAAATAAAAGAATTTTTGAAATAGACATTTTAAAAATAATTGCTGTTGCTTTAATGGTTATTTTTCATTTAGTATATGATTTAAACGAATTTTTAGGATTAAATGTTATTTATGAATCAGGGTTTTGGTATTTTATTGGTCGTATTTCGGCAATAACGTTTATTATTATCTCTGGAATAAATAGTGGTTTTAGTAAAGATATATTAAAAAAAGGGATTATGACTTTTTTTGTTGGAATGCTTATATCCTTAATTACCTTTTTTGTATTTAAAGGCCAATTTGTAAGGTTTGGAATACTTCATTTTCTAGGTGTATGCATGATACTGTACCCAATTTTGAAAAAAATAGATAAATGGATGTTATTAATGTTTACATTGATTATTTTGTTTGGTATTAATACGTCTTTATATGATATAAAAATATTTATTTTTTTTGATAATGTTTTGGGAAAAGCTTCAGTTGATTACTATCCGCTTTTTCCTTATATTGGATTATATATTTTGGGAATTTTTCTTTATAAGGTATTTTATTATAAAAAGCTAAGTATTTTAAATTTGTATACAGAGAATAAACTAATAATTTTTACAAGTAAACAATCCTTGTTAATCTATTTGATTCATCAACCATTGATATTGTTTATAATGTATATAATTAATTTTTTCTTGTAAAATAAATCTCTTGTAAACAATATTCTATTATATTTAATAGATTTTTTAATTAAATGTTGACTTTTTTGAATTTTTAATGATATACTATATTAGTCATTATTTAATAATGATGTTCTTTGGGGAATTAGCTCAGTTGGCTAGAGCACCTGCCTTGCACGCAGGGGGTCAAGGGTTCGAGTCCCTTATTCTCCACCATTAGAAATTAATCTCGAGTAATCGAGTATAACGAATCAACCATTGGTTGATTTTTTTAATTTATTAAAGCAAAATGTGTTAAAATAATGCTAGGTGAGATTTATGAGTAAAATATCAAACGTTTTAACTATGCTAGAACTTTTAAGTAATAACCGTAAATATTCGATTAATGAATTAGCGTCTATATTAGAAGTTAGTAATAGAATGGTTAGATCATATAAGCAAGAATTAGAAAAAGCTGGTATTTATATTGATACAATTAGAGGTCCCTATGGTGGTTATATTCTAAGTACCAATATTATTCTGCCAAAACGGGGTTTTAGTAAATATGATATTTTATTATTAAATGATATACATGATATATTAAAAAATCAAAAAGGCTTTGAATTTAATAAAGAGTATTTAGAATTGATCAATAAAGTTAATGGAATTTACAAAAGCAGTAAAAAGAAAACCGATATTATTAATCTAGATGAAGTTAATAGTAATGATAAATATAATTTGTTTTTGAAAGCCGTTCGTGAAAAACGGAAAATGTGGATTAAGTTTTTATCGCTTGATAAGAGTGCTTCTGAAAGGATAATCCATCCATGTAATTTATTTAAATATAATGATGAGTGGTATGTTTCTGCTTTTTGTGAGTTAAGAAGTGAAATTAGACATTTCTCGTTACGCCGAATTGTTGATTTTAAGTTATTAGATGAAAGTTATAAGAAATAGTTAATGCGACCATATATTTCCTCTTTAAGTGCTAGAATAGTTTTATGGAGGTATTTTATGGAAAAAATTGTGTTTGTTACAAGTAATGAGGGAAAAGTAAAAACAGCTCAGTCCTACTTGACTAATATTGAATTAATATACTATAAATATGATTTAATTGAACCCCGTAGTGAGTCATTAGAGGAAATAGCGAAGTATAAAGTGTTACAAGCTTATAAACAAGTCAAAACCGATTGTATCGCGCTTGATAGTGGCTTTTATATTGAAGGATTAGATGGTTGGCCTGGAACTTTTGTGAACTTTAATTTAAAAAAACTGGGATTAGAAGGAATAATAAAATTACTTAAAAATGTGGAATGTCGAAAAGCACATTTTCTAGAGTGTTTGGCATATTATGATGGTAAAGAGGTTAAATATTTTTACGGTTTGTCTAAAGGAACTATTTCGCCTGAAATAAGCCAAGTTGGCAGCGAATATCAATGGTCAAATTTGTGGAAAATATTTATTCCTGACAATCATAATAAAACATTATCAGATATGAGTGATGAAGAAAGAAAAAATAGAAAAGATGATCATACTTCGTCTTTTGTTGAGTTTAATAATTATATAAACAAAAAAGATTAGTAAAAGAATGCTGAATATAGTTTAATCCACATTCAATATCGAAATATATGAATAACCTATTATAGAAATATAAAAGGGGGGAACAAAATGGGACCTTGGGGATATCCTGGTAGCTGTTGTCCGTCAATGCCTTGCTATGGCGGAGGGTATGGTGGAAGTGGTATAGGAATAATTTGGATTATTATTATAATATTTGTTATTTTCGCACTTTTTAATCATTCACGTCGTGATTGTATATAATTGCGTTAAAATATATTAGAAATTAGATATTTTGTCTAATTTCTTTTTTAAATTAATAAATATTATTCGAAATAAAAATTATTTTTTTAATATTGCAATTTTTGGCATTATATGGTAATATTAAATGGAGTTTTGCGATGAGCGAACATGATTTGAGGTGTGGGAAAATGGTTAATTTTGTTGTGTGTGATGACAATGCAGAAATTTTAAGTCAAATTAATTCTATTATAGATGAGGAAATGATTAAAAATAAAATGAAATATCAATGTCATTTGTTTGATGATTACGATAATAAGTTTATGAAATTGATGCGTTCAAAGTTACCTTTTAGAATATATATATTGGATATTGAGACTCCAACTTCATCAGGAATAGATATAGCGAGAGTAATTAGAAAGATTGATGTTGAAAGTGTTATTATTTTTTTAACGTCGCACGATGAATTAGGGTACACTGTTTTAAAAAACGAATTTTTATTTTTGTCATTTATAAATAAATATGATGATTATCCAAAACATTTAAGTAAAGCAATTGAAAAAGCTTTGGATGTTCTAGGTAAAAAACAAGTAATTCGTTTTGACGATAGAGGTGCTGTATATACTATACCTATTAATGATATATTGTATATAACAAGAGATAGTATTGAACGAAAAGTCGTTATTACTACTGATTATTCACAATTTAGTGTAAACAAAACACTAATGGATATGTCTGAAATGTTAGGTGATGTTTTTATACAATCACATCGTTCATGTATTATAAATTCTACTAGAGTGTCAATCGTTAATTTACCAAAGAAAAAAATAATTTTTGATACTGGAGTTGAGATAGATTGGCTGAGTCCAAAGTATAAAAAAGAGGTATCACAATTATGATTTTTTTATTAAGTAGTTTTGTAGTCTCACTTGCATGTTTTTATGTATCATCTAGAATTTTTAAAGAAAAAATTAATTTTAAGGAATTAAGGTTTTGGCTAGTTGTTATTATTAACACTATTCTGATGACATTATTATTTATAGCAACTAAACACTATATTCGTGTTTTAATTAACTATATAGTATTGGTTGTTTTAAATAAAATATATTTTAAGAAAAAAATTGTTAATGTAATTATTGGGAGTTTTTTTGTATTTGTTTTAATTACTGTTTCTGAAATAATGGTTGCAATCATATTAGTTACATTATTAAAAATTGAACCAGCTGAGTTATCAGAAGCTTTTCTTGGCCATTTCTGGCTTAATTTATTTATTGCATCAATGATGATTATATTTATAAATATAAAAAAGGTTGTTCATTTTTTTGGAAGTGTGGCTGAAAATAGAAAGAGTCAAGGTGTCTTTGAAATTCTTCCTGTGTTAGCTCTTATTGTTTTGATCTATTCAGTTTTCTTTTACTATATGTATTTCAAACTTGATGTTTTATTAGCAATGATTTTAAGTGTTATTTTGATAATAATTATTACCTTTTTGGTAATAAATATAAGTTTGGAAAAAAATTATCATAGTAATTTAAAAAAAGAATATAACAAGTTAATTAATGATTTGACGGAATATGAAAAGATTCTTGAAAAATACCGAAGAACCAATCATGAAAATAAAAACAATTTTATTGTTTTAAAAGGAATGATTCCTGAAAAAAACAAGGATATTATTAATCATATTGATGAGATTATTAATTTAAAAGAAAAAGATGATGATGAAATTTTAACTAAAACAAAACGACTTCCTTCTGGTGGATTTCAAGGATTAATTTATCAGAAGATGCTAATTATGAAAGAAAAAGGTATTAGTTGCAATTTAGAAATAAGCAAAGATATTTATTCTAATAGTTATAAAAAATTTGATTTTGAACTTAATAAAAATTTATGTGCAATAGCTGGTATTATCATTGATAATGCTATTGAAGCGGTCGAAGATTTAAAAACAAAAGCAATTGGTATTTACCTATATAAAGATGGAAAAGATTTTTATTTTTGTATTTCCAATAATTTCCAAGGTCCAATTGATTTAGAAAGAATGGACGAGGAAGGATATTCTAGTAAAGGTAAAGGTCGCGGGTATGGTCTTAGTTTGGTTAAAAGAATTGTTGATAAAGATGAGAGACTTTCAATTGAAAGGGAATTTGTTAGGGATATTTTTAAACAAAAAATCAAAATAAAAATGTAGAAATTATCTACATTTTTTTTATTTCTTATTTTATTAAGAAATCAGGTGTTTCAGGTTCGTCTAACCATAGAAACATACAAGCGGTTGTGAATGTGTTAGCAGCAACATAAGCGAGTGTACTTAAAGTTAAAGCTAAAATTTTAATCACAAACGTCCTCCTTTCTTTTTTTATATTGCAAGTAATTATTATAATGCTGATTAAAAATAATATATGCCCAAGGTGTTATTAAGAAAGATTGAATAACTAATGAAAATAATAAAGCATTTGCGATAAAATGGTTGTTTGTAAAAATTATAATATAACTATAAATTATGGAGGTAACAGTTGATATAATTTTATAATAATTTCTTCTTTTTGTGTTAATAATTGGTCTTTTTTTAGTATCAGCAGGTGAATATTTATAAAAAACTAAGATTGAAATTATGACCGAAATTAATTTAATTTTCAAACCAATAGCTATTATTGTACATAAATAAGTTGTTCCAATAAATAGAACTGTTGATGCAATTAAACAGATTATACCATTGGTAGCATGGAGTCCGAATGAAAACATTCTTAATAAATTATAAAACAACATTAAAATTATCAGTTCTATAAATAAATTTAAATATATAGCGATTGCAAATATTATGATGGTTTTGGTGATTGTTATATATATTCCTTCCAATCCATATCTTATAGTTGCTATTTGTTTTTCCGTGTAGTTTGGATAATGTTTTGTAATAAAGTTTAATAAAATATTTAAAACTTGATTTTTCAACAAATATCACACCTCGGTTAAATTATATCATATAAAACAGTGTTTGTAATGATTTATGTCCGAAATGGCCGAATATGTGTCTCAAACGCAAAAAATGGCATAAATAAAACCTCCAAAAATGCATTTTGAACGCATAAGTGGGCATTTCGGACATTTGATATTTAAAAAAATTAAAAAACGAGTAAAATAATTTTTGTCGGGATCTTTTGATTATATAAAAAATATTTTTCCGCAATAGTTAAAAAAATGTCGGAATTTGACTTCCCCATTTTATTGATTATTGAATATATAGAGGGTATATTTAAAATGTAATAATACTAGAAGGGAGAGGTAATTTGTGAGAGGTAAAGTTAAATGGTTTAATAACGATAAAGGCTTTGGATTTATTGAACACAATGATGAAGAAGATATCTTTGTTCATTATTCTGCAATCTTATCATCAGGCTACAAAACCTTAGTTGAAGGTCAATATGTTGAGTTTGAATTGGTAAGAACAGACAAGGGCTTACAAGCAAAAAATGTTATTGAAATTAAAACTGCACTTGTTTAGCAGTTTTTTTTGTTTTTATTTATATTTTTGTTCAACTGTGCTATAATTGTTATAGGAGGATGATAGTATGAAATTTAATATTCGTGGAAACAAAGTAAAAATAACTGAGGCGATTAATGATTACATTGAAAACAAAATTGGGAGACTTGGTCGTTATTTAGAAAACTCTGATAATGTAACTGCTAATGTTGTAGTCAAGATTCGTGGTGTTGAACAAATAGTTGAAGTCACAATTCATCTTAACAAGGTAATTTTACGTGCTGAAGTGGAAGATAAGAATTTATATGCTGCTATTGATTTAGTTAGCGAGAAGCTAGAGCGACAAATTAGAAAGAATAAAACAAGAATGAATAAAAAAGCTAATCGTGATAACGTAAAAGGCTTAGTAACTAATTTTGAAATAAATAAAGATGATGAGAAAGAAGAAAATAAAGTAGTTAAAAGAAAGACTGTTGAAATGAAACCAATGAGTGAAGAAGAAGCTATTTTACAAATGAATTTAATTGATCATGACTTCTTTGTTTATCTTGATGAGAAAAGTGATAGAATTTGTATCGTTTATAAGAGAAAAGATAATAATTATGGTATTATAGCAACAAATTAGGCTTTAAAGCCTTTTTTATAAGTTTATTATATAAAACTATTATTTTTTACCTTTTTTTGATAAAATAGATAGGTAGAAGAAAGGAAGATAAAAATGAAGTTTTTTAGACAGGTATTTGATCATGAATACAAAGAACTAGAAAAATTTAAAAAAATAGCTGATGATATAGAAAAACTCGACAAAAAGATAAGCAAGCTTAGTGATGAAGAGTTAAAAAATAAAACTGAAGAATTTAAAGAACGAATTAAAAACGGTGAAACTTTAGAAGATGTTAAAGAAGAAGCTTTTGCGGTAGTTCGTGAAGCAGCGTTTCGTGTTATTGGTGAGAAACCATATTATGTTCAATTAGTTGGTGGTCTAGCAATCCATTACGGGAATATTGCTGAAATGAAAACTGGTGAGGGGAAAACATTAACTTCAACTATGCCAGCTTATTTAAATGCATTAACTGGTGAAGGAGTTCATATAATTACCGTTAATGAGTATTTGGCTGATCGTGATGCGAATTGGATGGGTAATATTTATCGCTTTTTGGGTCTAACAGTTGGTGTTAATCATCGTGATTTAACCCCTAGTGAGAAGAAAGAAGCCTATGCTTGTGATATTTTATATTCAACCAATAACGAAATAGGGTTTGACTATCTTCGTGATAACATGGTTGTTAAAGCTGAAAATAGAGTTCAAAGACCTTTAAATTTTGTTATTATAGATGAGGTTGACTCTGTGTTAATTGATGAGGCAAGAACACCATTAATTATTTCTGGTGGTTTCTTACAGTCAGCCAATTTATACATGCAAGCTGATCGTTTCGTTAAAACTCTTAAAGAGGATAATGGATTCATCTATGATGAAAAGACTAAATCGGTTGCTTTAGATGCAACTGGTATTTCAAAGGCTGAAAAAGAATTTGGATTATCTAATTTATTTGATTTAAATAATACTACTTTAGTTCATTATATTAATCAAGCATTGCGTGCTAATTACACAATGAAGAGAGATTTTGATTATGTAGTTGAAGAGGGTAAAATTGTTATCGTTGATCAATTTACTGGGCGTTTAATGCATGGAAGAAATTACTCTGATGGATTACACCAAGCTATTGAGGCTAAAGAAGGTGTCGAAATTGGTGAAGAAACCAAGACACTTGCAACAATTACATTCCAAAACCTATTTAGAATGTATAAAAAATTAGCTGGTATGACAGGTACTGCTAAAACTGAAGAAGAAGAGTTTCGTGAAATATATAATATGTATGTTATATGCATCCCAACCAATGTTCCGGTAGTTCGTGAAGATTTTGGTGATCTAATGTTTGCTACTAAAGACGGCAAGTTTAAGGCGATCGTTAAAGAAATTAAGGAGCGACACGAAACCGGGCAACCAGTTCTAGTTGGAACAATTGCTGTTGAGACTAGTGAATATATTAGTTCATTATTAAAAAAAGAAAAAATCCCACATGAAATTTTAAATGCTAAGAATCATGCGAGAGAAGCAGAAATAATTGCTAATGCTGGTCAAAAGGGTGCAATCACAATTGCAACTAATATGGCTGGACGTGGGACTGATATTAAGCTAAGTGCTGAAGTTAAAGAGTTAGGTGGACTTTGTGTTATTGGTACAGAAAGACATGAGTCTCGAAGAATTGATAACCAATTAAGAGGACGTTCTGGTCGACAAGGAGATCCTGGTATGTCTCAGTTCTGTGTTTCTTTTGAAGATGATTTAATGGTTCGTTTTGGTACTGATCGTGCTAAAGTAATGTTACAAAAAGTTGGTTTTGATGGTGAGTTATCACTTCGCAATTCAATGTTTGCTAAGATGGTTGAATCCGCTCAACGACGAGTTGAAGGAAATAACTTTGATGTTAGAAAAACTTTATTACAATATGATGATGTTATAAATCAACAACGTAAAATTATTTATGAAAAAAGAAATGAAATATTAGATCTTCCATCGGTATACGATATGGTTGCTGATAGTTTTACTAATTACGTTGATGAATTAGTAATGAGTCATTTGGTTGAAAATGCGGTTTTAACGGATAATGATTTAGCTGAAATTTTAGAAATGGTTAATACCAAGTTTTTAAGAAATACGATTGCCATTGAAGAAATAAAAGATAAAACACCGGAAGATATTATTTATTATATTTCTGAAAAAATGATTGCAGAATATGATCAAAAGGTAGCAAGTGTTCCAGAAGAAATCAAAAATGAATTTGAAAAGGCAATCGCCCTTCGTGTAATTGATACATATTGGATGGAACATATTAATACAATGGCTCACTTGAAAGAGGGAATTCACTTAAGAGGTTATGCTCAAGAAAACCCTTTAAGAGCGTATACTAACGAAGGCTACGAAATGTTTGATAATTTATTAAATACAATTGATCGTGAAATTACATTATATTTATTAAATTCTGAAATTAGGCAAAATATTGAAAGAAAGAAAGTTGTTGAAACAGAGATTGCTAATGATGGTGATAAACCAGTTAAAAGAACTCCAAAAAAGGTTGAAAAAACAGGTCGCAATGAATTATGTCCATGTGGAAGTGGGAAAAAATATAAACATTGCCATGGAAAATAGAGGTGTATGAAATGAATGAAACAAAAAAGACAATAGTAACTTTATTAGTTATATGTGCTATTGTGGCACTTGTACCGTTATCAATGTATATTAAGCATACTAACGGTAAAAAAGTTATTGATTATATTGATAAAACTTATAAAAATGAAGAAAATAGTTTAATTTATATTGGTAGTTCCAACTGTAGTTACTGTGATCAATTTAATCCTATTATTGATGAATCATCTAGAAAGTATGATTTTGAATATACTTATGTTGATATATTGGATTTAACAAGTCAACAATTAACTGATTTACTTGGTAAATTTGATATCAAAGAAGAAGATTTTGGAACACCATATTTAGTAGTTGGTGCGAAAGGTGAAAAAGTTTCTGGAAAAGCTGGTTATTTAAATTCAGAACAACTAATTGAGCATTTAAAAGAAAATGAGTTTTTAGATAAAGATGCTGTTCCAACAGAAACTGAAGAAGATGAGAAAAGTAATGAAGATACATCAGAATTAAATTTCATTGGTGTTGAAAAATACTTAGACTTGGTTAAAGGAACTGAAAAAAGCATTATTGTTTTAAGTCAAACAACATGTTCATATTGTGCTGCAGCTAAACCAATATTTAATAAAATAGCTAAAGAAAATGATATTACTATCAATATTATTGAAATAAATGAAATTTCTGATAATGATGAATATGCAGCGTTTATTGAGACTCTTGAATTGTTTGGAATGGAAGAGTTTGGTACTCCACATACAATGATTGTTCAAAATAATAAGCAAATCGATAGTATTGTAGGATTGGCTGAAGAAACTAATTATATTGAGTTATTTAAAACACAAGGGTTTATCAAATAATAAAGAAGGAGGGCTTAGTATGCGAAGTGAAGTATACGCGAAAGTAAGAGAGTTTAAACAAAAATATCCTTGGACTATATCATGGAGATTAAAGGCACACTCTAAAATTATTGATATTCATTTGAATGATGATGAACATGTAAAATATGCTTTTGCTGCTCAAAAAAATGCTAGTCATTTAGATATATTTACAACATATGTAATTGCACTTACTGATAAAAGAATTTTATTAGGTCAAAAAAGAGTTTTCTTTGGATACTTTTTTACAGCAATTACACCTGATATGTTCAATGATTTAAAGGTTCAAATGGGAATTTTATGGGGTTCAGTTCATATTGATACAATTAAAGAAGTGGTTACTTTAACAAACGTTCAAAAGAAGGCCCTTCCAGAAATAGAAAACATTTTTACAGATTATATGATGAACGAAAAAAGAAAGTTTTATAAAGATTTAAATAGAGAAGGAAATAACTTGTAATTTCTTTCTTTTTTTTGTTTATTTATGGTATGATATATATGAAAAGTAAGATAGTTTTATTATCTTTTTTTGAATTATTGTTAATTAGAAAATTGTGTTGAGGTGGTATTTGTGGAAAACCATAAATTTGTTGATAAAAAAGGTTTTACATTAGTTGAATTATTAGGGATGATAGTGATCATTGCTATCATTTTATTGATATCTGTTCCTATAATCGGAAATGTTATTGGTGCTGTGAGACAAAGAGTGTGTGATTTAAATGCTAAATCTGTTGAACGTGCAGCTGAAAATTATGTTACTGTTAAAGGGGAACAAGTAAAAGATGGTGTAACCTTAAATGTTCCACTTAAAGTATTAATAGAAGAACATTTTGTAACAAAAGTTGTGGATCCTACTGATAATGTAACGGCATGTGATGGTTATGTGATAATTCAAAAAGAAGGAAAAACAATCAAATCAAAAGCTCATATTATATGTCCAACATATTGTAATTCCGGTGAATATACTAAAGAAGACACGACAAAGAAAAATGGTGCGGATTATTATACTGGTAAAAATCCGAATAACTGGGTTTTATTTGGACGTTATGATCAAGAATCAGTATATGGTATTTTATGGAGGATAATAAAAACTGACGATGGTGGAATTAAACTCGTTTTTGAAGGTCTTGAAAATGGTGGTTCTACTCCAATTGAAGATGGACGTACACTACATTCATCAACAACGGGTATTCAATATGATGAATTCGGCAAGAATCCTTTTCAAACAAGTACACTAAATGCTAAACTTAATAATTGGTTAGATAATTTAGTAGTTATTGATAAATATAACTATATTAAAGAAACTAATTGGAAAATAGGTGGTGTACCTTTTTATAATCCAACTAATATCGAAACATTCAGTGAGTTAGAGGGAATCGATAGTGAAACTAACTATGGCTTTTTTCCTGGTTTAAGTGAGTTAAGTGGAATAGGATTGATAAACCCTAGCGATTTTATGTACACGTCTTCAAATACAAATTGTGTTAATAGTTATAAAACCGGAGGTTCTGGAAATCCTTGTGCATATACCGCAGGTGATATTAATAACTTTTTATATAAAAATAAGTATCATCAATGGACAATGAATGCCAGTAGTGATACTTCAAATAAAGCTTGGTATGTAAATAATATTGGTCAAGTAACAACGGGTCTTGTTCAGTCATCAGTAATTTCAGTAAGACCAGTAATCAATTTAGATAAGAATGTTGAATATCTTGCTGGAACAGGTACTATTGATGATCCATATATTTTAGAAGAATATATGATTGACATTAAAAATAAACCATTAATAACATTGATTGGTCAAGAAACAATTGTAATAAGAGAAGGTGAAGCTTACACTGAGCTAGGAGCAACAGCGTTTGATCCGGAAGATGGAGATATAACTGACAAAATAAAAATTACTAGCAATTTAAACATTAATATGCCTGGAACTTATGAAATAAGATATGATGTTGAAGATAGTAATGGTAATAAAGCCCCAACTGTAATTAGAACAATTATGGTTTCACCTAAAGATAGTCCAATTATAACTTTAAATGGCGATAATCCATTAAAAATTACTTTACAACATGAGTATATTGAACCAGGTGCGACAGCTTTAGATCCATACTATGGGGATATTACTGCTGATATTAAAATTATTGGTAATGTTAATGTTAATGAAATAGGTGTTTATGAATTAATATATACGGTCACTAATAAAGATGGTAAACTAGCAATACCAGTTTCAAGAAAAGTGGTTGTTGAACCACCACGACCTGAGATAAGATTAAATGGTGATAATCCAACAATTGTTTATATTGGGAATAAATATACAGAATTAGGTGCAACTGCATCTGATGAAATAGATGGTGATTTAACATACAAGATTGAAAAATTAATTACACAATTTAAAACAGTAAGAGTAAGTTACAGAGAGTCAAGGGTTGAGAAAAAGGAAATAAGTGAGTCTGAAATTATTGAAGAAAAACAATATAGTTATACGATAAAATACAGTGTAACTAATAGTTTTGGAGCAACAGCTAGTGTTCAAAGATCAATTAAAATATTACCTGATGATGGGCCGTTTATTAATATTACTCCGGATGGTAATACAAAACCAGCTAATAATCATGATCCATTGGTTGAAGTTACTAAAAATAAATATGATGTAGATGAAAACAGTATGAGATACTTGTGGATTGGTGAAGGCTGGAGAATGCCAATGTACGCATCTTTGGAGGATTTAATAAAAACCCCGTTTAGCAATAATACACAAATTAAAAGTCCGAAAACGAGTGGATACTTTAGATTATATGTTTTGGCAAGAGATGTTCACGGTAATGTGAGAATTAAATTAAGTAAGCCATATAAGATAGATAATGGTAAACCTGTAATATATTTAAATGGTAGTAATCCGATGAAACAATTAATAACTAGAGAATATAAAGAACCAGGGGCATGGGCAATTGACTATTTCCCACGTTACGGTGGTCGTGAAGAAATTAATTTAACTGATCGAATAGAAATCAGTGGTTTTGTTGATATCAATACTGAAGGTGATTATTATATAAATTATAAAGTTGCTGATGATGCAGGAAATACTACTGAAAAAACTAGAAGGGTTGATGTTTATATTCCGACTCCTAAAATATGGTTAAATGGTAGCCAATACACAAAGGTTGTTTTAGGTAGGGCTCACAATGAATTAGGTGCACGAGCAACTGATGAACTAGATGGTGATATAACCAATAAAATCAGGATGATTAAAAATAATATTGACACGAATACTGTCGGTGTTTATGAAGTTGTTTATGAGGTAGAAAATAGTTATGGAAGAACAGCAACGGTTACAAGAAATGTTGAAGTTCATATCCCACCACCAGAAATAACAATTATTGGGGATAACCCAATGCAACATAGAGTTTTATTACCATATCAAGAATTAGGTGCAACAGTATTTGATGAAATTGATGGTGATCTTACTGATAAATTAGTAATAGAAAGCAATATAAATGTTTCAGTATTAGGTCAATATCAAGTTAAATATACTGTAACAAACAGTAACGGAAAAACAACAACAGCAATTAGAACTGTTAATGTTTTCGCCCCACCACCAGTAATTACATTGATTGGTGATGAGTTTTTAAAACTATATAAAAATAGTGTTTATGAGGAACTTGGCGCCACCGCTCTTGATGAAATAGATGGAGATCTTACTAGTAAAATAAAAATATCAGGCACTGTTAATCCGGCTAGAAAAGGAACTAATAAAATTAAATATGAAGCGACTAATAGTTTTGGCGTAACCGGTTATAAGTATCGAACTATTGAAGTTACTGAACCAACGGTAACAATTGAATTAATTGGTGATAATCCATATAAAATGTATGTAAAAGATCAATATGTTGAACCTGGGTTTATTGCAACCCATGAGCTTTTAGGTGACATAAAAGATAGAATTCATATTAATAGTACAGTTAATCCTAATGTTGCTGGTAAATACACAATTGAATATATGTATGATGATCCTGATTTAGAAAAACCAGTTATAGAAAAAAGAAGTGTTGAAGTAGTTGCACCGGAAGTAACCTTAACTTTAAATGGCAATGATCCACTTGAAATATATGTTAACGAGACATATAAAGAGTTAGGGGCTGTGGCGATTGATGAGCTTGATGGTGATATTTCACATTTAATTGAAATAACGTCAGATGTTATTCCTGGTGTTGTTGGCAATTACAGTGTTGAATATAAAGTAGTAAGTAATTATGGTGCTGAAGAATCAATTACTAGAAGAGTAAATGTAATTGCACCAGAAGTGACACTAACACTAAACGGAGCTGAAGTCATTGAACTGTTTGTAGGTGACGGATATCAAGAATTAGGTGCTAAAGCCATTGATGATGTCGATGGTGATATTTCACATTTGATTCAAGTGACAGGAAATTTAAATACTAATATTATTGGTGAATATCAATTAGAATATACGGTTATAAGTAACTATGGAGTTGAGAAAAGCGTTATTAGAAAAGTTAACGTATTAGAACAAAGTGGACCTTTTGTAACTTTCGATCCTGAAGTAGATAGTGAATATCGACAAACTAGAACAATAAAAGTAACTGTTACTAAAAATGCTAGAGATGTTGATAATAATTCTCTTAAATATTTATGGAGTGAAAAATTAGATAAGCCTTCCGAAACGGCTTTTACGGATGTCTTTATAAATGGCACTAATATTAATTCGCCTGCTGATATTAATGGTGATTATTACTTATGGATATTAGCAAAAGATATATATGGAGGAGCAACTATTCAAGCAAGTAATAGATATCGTTTTGATAACACAAAACCAGTTATTACTTTAAATGGTTATAATATTATTGAATTGCCTGTGGATAGTGTTTATAAAGAACTAGGAGCGGTTGTTGAAGAAGAACCTAGTGGTTTAAATGCTGATGGGTTAGTTATAACTAGTAACTTAGTACCGGGAATTCTAGGTACTTATACAGTAACTTACGATGCAACTGATAATTCTGGATTAAAAGCAGAGACTGTCACAAGAACAATAAATGTTGTTGAGGCAAGTCTTAGGGATGCTCCAGGTGATGATTTTGTACCAAAATATTATGCTGAATATTTTATTGGTGATAATCCAAACAACTGGGTGGAGTTTGGCAATATATCAGATTCAGATAGTTCATATGTTCCAATATTATGGAGAATAATTAAATCTGATGACGAAGGAATAAAGATTATATATGAAGGTGCAAAAACTGAAGAAGATAATATGCCTGTTGAAAATGGGATCATTGCTAATGGAATATTTGATGAAACAAGTAGTAATTATAATGAAGCATCAATTAGAATGTATTTAGATAATTGGTTTATTAATTTGGCAGAACCTGAAAAGGATAAATTAGTGACTAAAATTAATTGGTGTATCGGAAGTATTAATAGTCCTTACACTATTGATGACTTTAAAAACAATGAATGCTTATTAAAAACAACTGTTCAGAGCGCTGTTGGTCTAGTTACTAGTGGAGATTACCTTTTAACTAGTAAATCACCTTGTGGTGCATATAATCAATTATCATGTGGTTTAGAAAACTTTTTGAAAAAAGATTACGATTATATAACAATGAATAGTGATAAAACAACTGCTGGTTATATATTTAATGTTGAAACTAATGGTGCTTTAAGAAGAGGCTCAATTAACAAAATTCAAGGGATAAGACCAGTTGTTAATTTAAAACCGGATGTTTTAATTCTTAGTGGTAATGGTACCCTTAAAAATCCATATAAGTTAAACAGTAGACAATCAATTATTGATAATACACCTCCGGTTGTTAAATTTAATCCACAATCTGCAACTGGATATATTATGGATAGAGCAATTGAGGTAATCGTTACTGATAACGTTACTGGAGTTAATCCAGATTCATTAAAGTACGTGTGGACAACAAGTACCGTCAAACCAAATGTTGAATTATTTGTCAACAGTTTTAATAATGGCCAAAAAATAGAGTTGCCAAAAGAACAAACCCTTAATTATTATTTATGGATACAGGCAAAAGATAGGAAAGGTAATGAAACCATAACAAATGGTGGACCATACTTTGCTGATAATACAGCACCTGTTATAACTATTAATGGGTCAACAGAAGTTATGCATAAATTAGGAGAAAAATATATTGATTTAGGTGCAACAGCAATTGATAATATTGATGGTCCAGTTAATGTAACTGTAGAAACTAACTTAAATATTAATGTACGAGGTACTTATGATGTTACATATAAAGCAGTTGATAAATATGGTAATGAGGCAATTGCAGTAAGAAAAGTAGTAGTTAATTTACTTGAAATAAAAACACCAGAAGATTTATATAATGTTAGAAATAACATATATTCTGACTTTATTGTAGTAAATGACATTGATATGACCAATAGTCCTTACAGCGAAAACTTTGCAGTTATTCCTAATTTTTATGGTACAATCGACGGAAACAATAAAAAGATTAAAGGGTTAAAGATTGCAGGGAATGGATTGTTTACTAATCTGCATCCTGGTGTAGAACTATATGATATGGAATTTGTTGACTTTATCAATAATTCACCAACATTATCAAATGTTGGTTCAATAACAGGAACTATAAATAATAATGATATTAGAATTAGTGGTATATCACTTACTGGCGGTACATTAATAACTGGTAGTAACTATGTCGGAGGTATAATAGGTAATAGTACCAAATATATAAGCCTAGATGGAATAAGTGTTAATGGTACAATTACTGGTAAAGCATATACCGGTGGAATAATAGGGTATTCACCAACAGTTACAGTAAAAGATTCAGGAGTAAACGCAATAATTTCAGGAACAAGTCAAACCGGTGGAATAATAGGGTATGCTCCTACAACAGGAACAATAGAAAATAGCTATGCCGATATTGTTTTAACAGGTACAAGTTCACTTGGAGGAATAATCGGACAAGGTGGAAATATAACAATAAAAAGAAGTTATGCTAATGGAAGCGTATCCCAAATATCAAATAGTTATTATTATGGAGGATTAGTAGGTTACTCAAATAATATTAATATAAGTGATAGTTATTCAAACGTAGATGTTGTTGGATATGATCGTATTGGTGGTTTAGTCGGATATAATGGTGGCGGAACAATTCAAAGAAGTTATGCAAGTGGAAATGTAACTTCAGTGACAAATAGTACATCCAACGGTTATGGAACAGGTGGATTAGTAGGTGCGAATTATGCAACAATAACTGATACATATGCAGCCGGAGAAGTAAAAAGATCTGGAACAGGTGGATATATTGGAGGATTAATAGGTTATAACTACGGAGGAAATGTATCTAATTCATATGTTATGGGGAAATTAACAAATGCTCAAGCTTTTGTGGGTTATAGAGCATCTGGAACATTTACTAATAACTATTGGATAGGAGAGACTACATCCATTTATTTAGGAGGATATGCAACATTAATAAGAAGTGTTCAAGAAGGTACAAACAGCGTAAATTATATAGGGTTTGATTTCATAAGTGTTTGGGGAATAGAGTATGGAAAAACAACACCATATTTACAAGGATTAATGATACCTGATAAAAATTACTTAGAAAATATTAATAAATATGCCGGTGAAGGGGACGGAACTGTCAATAACCCATACTTAATAAGAACAGCAGAAGATTTAAATAATGTAAGGTTAAGTACAGGATCATATTATAAATTAATGAATGATATAGATATGAGTACCAGTGCCTATGCCGCTAACTTCCCAACAATAGAATTATTTAATGGTGTCCTTGATGGAAATAACAAAAAGATAATTAACTTAAAGACAACAAGAGGATTATTTAATAGTACGGTTGATATGGAAGTTAAAAATTTAACATTAGAAAACACAACAGTAAATAGTACAACTCAAAGTACTGGTGCTTTAGTAGGAACAGGATCAAAAATAACATTAAGTGGGATAAATATAACTGGAACGTCAAATATAACATCATCGACATCATATGTTGGTGGAATAATAGGTTATGGTACAAATATAACAATTAACAATTCGAGTATTACTGCTACAATAAAAGGAACCAATCAAACAGGTGGTCTAGTTGGTTATGCCCCAACAACAGTAATAATAGAAAATAGCTATGCTGATGTTGCTTTGACTGGCACAAGTTCACTTGGAGGAATAATCGGACAAGGTGGAAATATAACAATTAAAAGAAGCTATGCTAATGGGAGTGTATCCCAAGTATCAAATAGTTATTATTATGGAGGATTAGTAGGCTACTCAAATAATATTAATATAAGTGATAGTTATTCAAACGTAGATGTTATTGGATATGATCGCATTGGTGGTTTAGTCGGATACAATGGTGGCGGAACAATCCAAAGAAGTTACGTAAGTGGAAATGTAACTTCAGTGACAAATGGTACATCCAACGGTTATGGAACAGGTGGATTAGTAGGTGCGAATTATGCAACAATAACTGATACATATGTAGCTGGAGAAGTAAAAAGATCTGGAACAGGTGGATATATTGGTGGATTAATTGGATTTAATTATTCAGGAAATGTATCTAATTCATATGTAATGGGAAAATTAACAAATGCCCAAGCTTTTGTAGGATACAGAAATAGTGGAACTTTCACAAATAATTATTGGATTGGTGAAACGACAGATTTATATTCAGGAAGTTATGCAACCTTAATAAGTAGTATTCAAGAAGCAACCAATAATGAAAATTA